>CAZJXU010000127.1:0-2444 GCA_964550095.1 uncultured Spirochaetales bacterium
CGGCGTCGCGCTCTTCCACGGGCAGCGCCGCAAACTCCTCCCGCGTCGGCCAGGGCGCCTGGTGGATGAAGCGCCGCCCGCTTTCTTCGGCGAACACCCAGGACCAGATTTCCTCCGTCACATAAGGCAGCACCGGTGCGAACAGGCGCAGCATCACGTTCAGGCCGAAGCGCAGCGTGCGCACCGCGCTGCTGCGCCCGTGCGCATCGTCTTCGCTGCGCGCGCGGGCCTTGACCAGCTCCAGGTAGGTGTCGGTGAAGTGCGTCCAGAAAAAGCGCTCGCTTTCCTGCAGCGCGCGTGCGTATTCAAAGCGCTCGAAGTCCCGGGTGACATCCTCCACCAGCGCCTGCAGCGCCGCCAGGAATGCCCTGTCCAGCGGCTCGCAGACCGGGCCGAGCCGGGCGTCCTGGGAGAGCACGAACTTTCCGGCGTTCCACAGCTTGGTGACCAGCCGCTTGCCGATTTTGAACACCGACTCGTCGATGGCGGTATCTACGCCGAGCCGCGCACTCGCCGCCCAGTAGCGCACCGGGTCCGCCGAGAAGCGTTCGATCAGGGGCAGCGGCGTCACCACGTTGCCGATGCTCTTGGACATCTTCTTGCGGTCCGGGTCGAGCACCCAGCCGGAAATGACGATGTGGCGCCAGGGCGTCTTGTCTTCGTGCAGCAGCGCCTTGGCGATGGTGTAGAAGGCCCAGGTGCGGATGATTTCGTGCGCCTGCGGCCGCATGTCCGCCGGGAACAGCCGCGCGTGTTTTTCCGGGTCGAGCAGCCAGCCGCTGCCGATTTGCGGCGTGAGCGAACTGGTGAACCAGGTGTCGAAAATATCCGCCTCGCCCTGAAAGCCGCCGGGCCGGCCACGTTGCTCTTCCCGGTAACCCGGCGGCGCATCCGTCATCGGGTCCACCGGCAGCGCCTCCGCCTCGGCGACAATCGCCTTTTCGTGGTCCGGCCGGCCCTGTTCATCCAGCGGATACCAGGCGGGAATCGGCACGCCGAAGTAGCGCTGGCGGCTGATGCACCAGTCCAGCGAGAGGTTTTCCGTCCAGTCGCGAAAGCGCTGCTCCATGTGCGGCGGACGCCAGTCGATTTCGGCGCCCTTTTGCAGCAGCGCAGCCTTCTTGTCGAGCAGCCGCACGAACCACTGGCGGCTGGGCAGGATTTCCAGCGGCCTGTCGCCCTTTTCGTAAAAGCGCACCGCGTGGGTGATGGGACGCGGCGCGCCCTTCAGCGGCGGCGCCTTCGCGTCTTCACCCGGCGGCGCCTCGCCCAGCATCTCGACGATGCGCGTGCGCGCGCGCGCGATGCCGAGGCCGGCGAGCTGCTGGTAATGCCGGTTCGCGCTCTCCGGCGCCAGGCTTTCGAAGTCGCCCTCGCCGAAGTGCAGCGGCAGCAAGCGCCCGTTCTTGCCGATCACCTGGCGCAGCGGGAGTTTCTGTTCGCGCCACCACTCGACATCGTTCTGGTCGCCGAAGGTGCAGATCATCAGGATGCCCGTGCCCTTTTCGGGGTCCGCCTTTTCGCTGGGGAAAATCGGCACCGGTGCGCGAAACAGGGGCGTCACCGCCGTCTTGCCGAACAGGCCCTGGTAGCGGGTGTCGTTCGGGTGCGCCGTCACCGCCACGCAGCCGGGCAAGAGCTCGGGGCGCGTGGTGGAAATCACGAAGCGTTCGTCGCTCTCCCGCACTTCGAATTCAATGTCGTGGTAGGCGCCGGCTTCCATGCGGTCCGCCACGTCGGCCTGGGCCAGCGCCATCTGGAAATCGACATCCCATAGAAAGGGCGCCTCTACCGTATAGACCTGCCCCTTTGCGAAGAGGTCGAGAAAGGAAAGCTGCGCCAGCCGCCTGCACTGCGGGCTGATGGTGGTGTACTCGGTGCGCCAGTCCACCGAGAGGCCGATGCGCTGGAAGAGTTCCAGGAAGGCCTGCTCGTCTTCCTTCGTGACCCGGTCGCAGAGCGCGAGGAAGTTGCTGCGGGGGATCACGCGCGGCGCCTTCTTGCGCGCCTTGGCCGTGGCGGGGTTGAGATCGAGCTGCGGGTCCGCTGGCAGCGCCGGGTCGCAGCGCACGTGAAAGAGGTTTTGCACGCGGCGCTCGGTGGGCACGCCGTTGTCGTCCCAGCCCATCGGGTAGAAAATGTTGCGCCCGCGCATGCGCTGGTAGCGCACGATGACGTCGGTCTGGGTGTAGGAGAACACGTGGCCGATGTGCAGCGCGCCCGACACCGTGGGCGGCGGCGTATCCACCACGAAGGTCTCTTTCCGGGGCCGCTGCGGGTCCCAGTGGTAGATGCCCTCTTTCTCCCAGGCCGCGCTCCAGCGCGCCTCCGCGGCGCCCGCGTCGTGGTGCTTTGCGACGGCCTGCGGGTCGATGGTCGTGAAGGCGGCCATGGGTTGCGTGATTTCTCCGGGGTGGTTTTGTGCGAGGGGGGTGGTGCGGGCG
>CAZJXU010000128.1:0-6842 GCA_964550095.1 uncultured Spirochaetales bacterium
GGCGCTTTATGCGCAGCGCACCTGTCGCCTTGTGGGCGCTTTCTCTGCTGCTGCTCGGTCCGCAGCAGCTCTGTTTTGCGCCGGGCTTGCCCTTTGTTTCGTGGACGCTCCTTGCCTGTGCGTGTTTGCCGGCCTTGCGTGTGCGGCGCGCGCCGGGCGAAACCGGGGCCGCATCTTCAGAATCTTCAGAAGACACGGGAGAAACGGGCGCAGGCATGGCGCCGTGGTGGTTCGCGGCCCTCTGGGTGCTGCTCGCACTCGGCTACGGCTACGGCGGCTTTGCGGCGCTGCGGGAAATCGGCGGACAGGCGCCCGCGGCCTTTGCGGAAAACCTGCGCGCTGCAACCGGCGGCCTTGGCGTGTCGTACCTGCTAAGCGATGCCTTGCTGTATTACGTAGCAGCGGCTGGCGCGCTGTTTCAGCTCTGCTTTCCCTTGACCCTTTGCTTTGCAGGGTTTCGCCCCGCCGCCTGGTCGGCCATGCTGGTGATGCAGGCGCTGGGTGTTTTCCTGCTGCCCGGCGCCTTTTCTGCGACGGGCGATGGCGTCACCGCGCAGGCCGGCGCGCTGCTCGGCATCGCCGCGCTGCACGCTTTTGCGTTCAACCCTTCGTGGGTTCCTGCCCGGGGCCGCGCCGGCGAGGATGCCGACTGGCTGTTTTACGACGGGCACTGCGGCCTGTGTCACGGCGCGGTGCGTTTCATTCTCGCTGAAGACAAAAGCGGCGCGGCCTTCGTTTTTGCGCCGCTGCAAGGCAGGGCCTTCGAAAGGGAAGTTCCGGCGGAGGCGCGTGCGGCGCTACCGGACAGCGTGATTGTGAAAACACCGGACGGCGAGCTGCTGGCGCGCAGCGCCGCTGTGCTTTATGTGCTGGCGCGCATGGGGGGGTGCTGGCGCATTCTCGCCTGGCTCGCGCGGCCCTTTCCGCGTTTCCTGGCGGACGCGCTGTACGACCTGGCGGCGCGACTTCGGCGGCGGCTCTTCGCTGCGCCGCAGGAAGTCTGCCCGGTTCCGCCCGGCCCCTTGCGCGCGCGCTTTCACCTGTGAAGGAGAAGTCAGCCGGGAGGCCGGGCAAGGGGCATCGGCTTGGTTCCGCCGAGGCCCGGGACGCGACCGGCGCCGGGGGATTGCGGCGCAGGGAAGGCGCGGCCGGTGCACGGTCGCGCAGCATTCACCGAAGAAAGTGTGGCGGACGGCGGGCGCCGGGCAGTCGCCACAGAAGAAAGGGGGGAGAGGAGAAAGGGGCCCGCGTGACCTCTCGGCACACGCGGGCCCCCCGGCGAGGATTACTCCTCTGTCATGCGCAGCGTGCTCTCACCGCTGAGCGAGACAAAGGGGCGCAGCTTTTGCATGCTGCGCTCGCCAATGCCCCGCACATCGATCAGCTCTTCGACCTCGCCGAAGCCGTCGCGCTGGTCGCGAAGCCGAACGATTGCCTTGGCGCGGCTTTCGCCGACGCCGGGCAGCATGGTGAGTTCCTCTGCACTCGCCGTGTTGACGTTGAGTACGCCGGTGAGGGTGCCGGCGTAGCTGGGGAATGCCCCGGCCAGGGTGAGGGCCAGGGCGAGTGCGACCGCGTGAACCAACACGAGGCCCCGAGTGGCTGTTCGAGCCATGGTTTTCTCCGTGGGATCGGGAGAATCGTAAAGCGTGGTGAGCATCGGCATCAGCGCGCCCGTCCTGCCGCGTAGTCGGCGGCGGCCAGCAGCGCGTCTTTGGAAAGGCTGTCGGGGAAGGGTGCGATGGCCTCGGCTGCGCGTTCGGCGTGCAGCGCGGCGCGGCGGTCGGTGTCCGTGACGCCCCGGTAGCGCTCCACCAGGCCGCGCACCAGCGAGAGTTCCCCTTCCTCGAGCAAGGCATCGGAAGCGTGCACGCCTTCGGCGCCCTGTTCGCGGGCGCGGCGTGCCGCGGTTTTCAGAATGTCGCTGACTGCACTGCGCTCGGCCCCGGTGCAGCGCTTGAGCGCGAGCAGCAGGGGCAGAGTCACCTTCCCTTCCCTGAGGTCGGTAAAGGGGGACTTGCCGAGCACTTCCGCATCCGCGCTGTAGTCGAGCGCATCGTCGCGCAACTGGAATGTTATGCCGAACTCGTAACCGAAGTCGGCCAGGCGCCGGCGCTCGGCGCGGGTGACCCCGCCCAGGATGGCGCCGGTTTCGGTGGCGGCCGTCATCAGCGATGCACTCTTGCGACCGATCACGGCGAAGTAGTGCGCTTCGCTGACGCCCGGGTCGAAGCTCTTTTCGAGTTGCATCAGCTCGCCCTCGGCCATGTGGCGGATGGAATCGGAAAACACCTGGAGGATGTCGGGGTTGCCGTCTTCGACGATCATGGAGCTGGCGCGGGCATAGAAGAAGTCTCCCACCAGCACCGCCCGGCGGTTGCCCCAGATGATGCGCGCCGCTTCCTTGCTGCGGCGGGTTTCCGCCAGGTCCACGACATCGTCGTGCAGCAGGGTGGCGGTGTGCAGCAACTCGACGGCCGCGGCCACCTGTACGCAACGCGGGCCTTCGTAACCGCAAAGCGCCGCGGTCCACATCAGCAGCGCCGGGCGCAGGCGCTTGCCGCCGGAGCCGAGCACGTGTTCTCCGATGGCGCCGACGTCGGACTGCACCGAAGCCAGTTGATCGCGCATCGCCCGTTCGACCTGTTCGAGGTTGAAGTCGATGCGCCGCAGCGCCGAGGCCAGCGCGGGCGGGAGTGATGTGGGGTCATGCATGGGGGAAAGATTATGGTGGAAATTCGGCGATGTCAAATATTTTTCAAAATTATTTTTAATTTTTTTCATTTTTTTTTCAAGCAAATGTGAACAAGTGTTCACACTTTTGGTGCGACAGAAGTTCACGCGCAGACGCCGTAAGCGCGGGAGCGTGTCGGAGAATCCGGAAACGCAGCGAGCGGCGGCGCCGGCCCCTGCAGCTTCACCCGTTTTTCGCTTTTTGTGGTGCTGAATTTTTTCGGGGCGGCGGACCGCGCGGCGCCGCTTTTTGACCGCGCGGACCGTGCGGGCGGACGCTGGCGGGTCCGGCCACCGGCGGCGACGATGGATGGGCCGGCGGGGCCGGATGGCGAAGCGCCGGCGGCTCGCTAAGCTGGCGGGGTAAGGCGTCTTGCAGTTTGGATACGCGCGCCCCTGTAACCGTAAAGGAGGACAAGGCCATGGGAAGAAGGAACAGAACGCACACCTACGAAGAACCCGAAGAGACACCCACGTGCGAGTACTGCAAGAGCAAGGAAGGTGTTTCCAAGAAACACTATCCCAACGAAGCCGAAGCAAGGGTGGCGGCGGGACTCAGCAGGAAGAGAGGAAAACGGTTGAAGCCTTATCCCTGCCCGGGAGGAACGGGATTCCACCTGACGAGCATCGAGTAAACACGCGCCCGGCCCGGCGCTGAATACCCGCGTCGGGCTTTCCGGGCCTGGGCGCCTCAGGCCAGCGCCTTTCAGACCGGGCGGCCGCCCAGCCAGGTTTGACGAAGCCGGCCGTCGCCCTCCAGCACCACCAGGTCGGCGCGGGCCCCGGCGCGCAGCACGCCGCGCGACCCGGACATCCCCAGCAGGCGGGCCGGGCGCAGGGTGGCGGCGCGCACCGCTTCCAGCAGAGACATGCCTCCGAAGCGGACCGCGCCCTGCACGGCCGAGTCCATGGTGAGGGCGCTGCCGGCCAGGGTTCCGTCCTGCAGATACATGGCGCCGTCCCGCTCCTGCACCCCGGCCATCCCGGCTGCGTCATGGTCCGGCTCGTCTGCGTCATCCTTGACGCGGCCCGCCCTGTCGTGAAGCGCCGCGCCGGATACCTGGGCTGCGTCATCCTCCGGGTCGGGCGTCTCGACCCGGTCCGTAATCAGCACCAGGCCATCGCCCCGGGCGCGTGCCGCCAGCCGCACCATTTCAGGGGAAACGTGAACGGAGTCGCAAATCAAGTCGAAGCTCAGGCGGTCGTCCTCGAGGGCCACGCCGGCCAGTCCCGTTTGGCGATGATGCAGGCCGCTCATGGCGTTGAACAGGTGCGTTACGTGGCAAGCCCCCGCCGATATTGACTTTTTTACGGTGTCGCCAAGGGCGCGGCTGTGCCCCAGCGATGCCGTGATGCCGCGGCGCTGTAGTTCAGCCTGCAGCGCGAAGGCGCCCTCGGCCTCCGGCGCCAGGGTGACCATGCGAATCCACCCCTCGCCCCGGTCCAGTATTTCGGCGCCCTCTTCCGCCCGGTAGGCGCGGATGGCGCCACGGGGCTGAGCGCCCGCGGCATCCGGGCTGATCCACGGACCCTCCAGGTGCAGACCCAGCGGGCGGGCCCGGGGCGCGTCATCGAGTGCGTCGCAAACCGATGCCCAGTGCGACACCTGCTTCACAAGATGTTGCTGGGGCCAGGCCACCGTGGTGGGCAGAAAGCCGGTGACGCCGTGGCGAAGCAGGCGACGGCCGGCGGCGTCGATTTCCCGCCCGGCGCGCTCGGGCCGGGTGAAGACCAGACGCCCGTGGTAGTGCAGATCCAGGTAGCCGGGGGCGACCAGCAGGCCGGAAAGATCCAGCGCCTCCGCGTCTTCGGGCGCGGGCGCCCCCGCCGGAAAGCGCTCCCGGATGCGGCCTCCCTCCAGGAGCAGGCTGCCCTCCGCCGGCGCCTCCGCCTCGGGGTCGAGCAGCACAGCGCCGTGGAGCCAGACTCGCTTCATCGGCGCACAGTGTACCGGCTGTGCGCAGCGGTGGTGGCCCGCATGGAAGCGCACGCGGGGTTACTTGCGAGGGGAAGTTTTCGGAAACCAGCGCTTCAGGGTTTCCTTGAGCTCGTTGAAGGCGGGGTCCTGGCAGTTTCGGAAGCTGACATTGGCGGCGAATTCAGTGTAGATACGTTCGGACCTTCTCTTTTTGCCTGTTTTTTTAAGCGCCCGGATCATGGCCAGCTTGGGATCGTGCGGTTTGACCCATCCCGTTGCCAGAACCCCTCGTCTTCAAGCCAACCCCTGAGTGTTTTATACCCGCCTTTCCAGCCGAGAATCTCGGGGACCCGGGGAGAGCTGCTCCACACCCAGGCTTCGATCTCAGGATCGATCACAATCACCTTGGCTTCTTTGTCGCCACGCCAGCCATTCCGCTCGAATTGTTTTTCCATTTCTTTCTGGGTCTCGACTCTTCCCTGGCTTGATCCACACCCATGATAGTCGAATATTACGAGAGCGCGATCATGCTTGTTCAATTGCTCACGCAAAAAACGTACGGAATCACTTCGGCAACCGGAATCCTTTTGGGGATGGACCATAATTTCGGGCGATATCTCCCGGATCTTCAGGCTTTCCGGCCTGGAAAAAATTGCCTCGACGGCGGACATAATATCTTTGTCTGCCACCAATACAAAAAGATCTTTGCCGGTATTATTCATGGCTGCTAATAACCGGAAGAAAACAGAATGCTCTTCACAGGGTTTTCACCCTGGCCGAGAACATAGGGATGAGCGTCTCCGGAAATAATGTCCGTGTCGCCGGCTTCTCCCTTTTCAAAACACAGAACGTCTTCGACTCGCGTCCTATCCAGAAAAGAAAGGGAGTGCGTGGCAATCAGGATCTGCGACCTGTATATCGAAGACAGAGAGTCGTGAACGGCATCGAGCGCCAGGGGGTGAATGCCGTTTTCAGGCTCCTCGACAAGGTAGATATCGTTCTCGTTCGGAAGGTAGGGGATGATGGTCAGCGCCAACAGCCGAAGCGTACCGTCCGAGGTTTCCCACGAGGGAGCCCTCACGCCTGTTTTGTAGTGAAGCACCAGATAGGCACAGCGATCGCCCTCATGCTCCTTCACATGGATCTCCTGCAAATCAGGAAGCGTCGCCTGAACATGCGAGATCCATTCGTCGTAATCTTTTTTGTGGTCCTCCTTGAGTGTTTTCACGGACCAGGGAAGGTTGGAGCCGTCCGGTACAAAGCCGTTCCGGCGATACTTCGGCGGGCTGGGCTGACGCAGTTTTGCGCTCTCCAGGAATATCACCTTGACCTGGTTTTGCAGGACGCGCTTGACATGAGTCGACACCGGAAAATCATTCGGGAAATCGGGCAGGTTTCCCAGTGTCGAGCGGGTGGGGCCAAAGGCAATGCTGATTCTCCGCGGCTTCTTCTCGGAAACCTCCTCCCGGATCGTATCATGCCCCTTTTCCGACTTGGAAAAGACCGTCCTGGCCCCGGGGATTTTGGCCCCGAGAATGGTTTCCACCGGCTTCAGGGGTTCGGGAAACGGCCTTCTCTGTGCCGCGCCCGCTTTGCAAGCGGGCAAGATGGACCCCCTCTCGCGTTCAATGCAAAGCCCGTCTGCCCCTTCGGAAACCCTGACTTCGTAGCGGAACACCCGGTAGTTTTTGTTCTTGGGGAGCTTGCCTTGAAGGGCTTCGGGAATGTCGAATTCCAGCGCCAGCTCAAAGCCCAGGTTCTTCTTGGGGCGGTTCCACACCAGGTCCTGAAAGTTTCGGGTGCGCTTTTCCACCGCCTCTTCGAGTCCTTTGGAAATCATATCCCCCAGAAAAGCCACGACATCAAAAAGCGTACTTTTCCCTGATGCGTTGGGGCCGATCAGAACGTGAAAATCACCCAGCGACACATCCACGTGTCGCAGGCATCGGTAGTTCAGCGCCTGGATGCGGCGTAGCATGGGGGAAATATACCCACTTTTTGAAACCTCGGCAAAGCACCGCCCGGCACAGCCGGGGCCGCTCCGGTGTCCAGAGGGAACGGCGCAGGGAAACGGAAACGGGCGGGTAAACCGGGCGCCGCGGGCCGCCGACCCCGCGCCCCGGCGCCAACTCCCGCCACGGGCCCCGCACCCGCATGGCGGGCGCCCCCGGGCATCGCACAGCCCACGCGG
>CAZJXU010000129.1:0-2729 GCA_964550095.1 uncultured Spirochaetales bacterium
GTGTCAACACCTGGGCCTTTCCCGGGTGGTGCTGAACGGCTGGTCGCTGGGGGGCGCCGTGGTCATCGATGCGGCAGCCAAACTGGGCCCGGCCGCGGCGGGCATCGTGCTCACCAGCGGCGCCACGCCCCGTTACACGCAGGCCGAAGGTTTTCCCCACGGCGGCGCGCCGGCAGACGTGGAAGCCACGGTGGCGGCATTGCGGGCAGGACGCGCCGCCTTCCTGCACACCCTGTACTACGAGGGCGCGTTCGCAAAACCGGTGCCGGAAGCGGTGAAGGCGTGGTGTCTTTCGCTGGCGCTGCAGGCGAGCCCTGCGGCAGACGCTTCGCTGCGCGCCCTGGCGCACCTGGACCAGCGCGACATCATGGCGTCGCTGAATGCGCCGGCCCTGGTGTTCGCAGGCGAGCAGGACGGCGTGGCCGCGCCGGGCATCGCGGTGGCCGCCGCAGAACTGTTGCCGCAGGGCAAACTGGTGATGATGGAAGGCTGCGGACACGCGCCCTTCCTGGAAGACCCGGAGCACTATCACCGCGAACTGGGCGCCTTCCTGGCCGGGCTGTGAGGAGAACGCCAATGCCGCGCAAGGTCAACTTCGGACTCTGGTACGACTTCCGCAACCCGGCGCCGCAGCGCCTCGGCAACGAGGCCTTCTACGCGGCGACCCTCGAACAGATCGCCTGGGCGGAGGGCCTCGGCTTCGATTCGGTGTGGCTCACGGAGCACCACTTCTGCGAAGACGGCTACACCCCCTCGCCGCTGGTGCTGGCGGCCGCCATCGGCGCGCGCACCACGCGCATGCGCATTGGAACCAACCTGATGCTGCTGCCGCTGGCCGACCCGGTGCGCCTGGCCGAGGACTCCGCCACGGTGTCGCTGCTCACGGGCGGGCGCTTCGACCTGGGCGTGGGCATCGGTTACCGCGAGCTGGAGTTCAACTACTTCGGCCGCAAGCTGACGCACCGGCCGAGCCTGATGGAAGAAGGCGTGGAGATCATTCGCGCGGCCTGGCGTGGCGAGCCGGTGCAGTTCCAGGGCAAGCGCTTCCGGGTGGACGGGCTGCCCGTCACGCCGACGCCCGAACACGCGCCGCGCCTGCTGATGGGCGGCATGTCGGAACCCGCCATCGGGCGCGCCGCGCGCATCGGCGACGGCTTCCTCTCCACCGGCGGCATCGGGCACGACATCTACCAGGCCGCGCTCACCGAAAGCGGCAGGCCCGGCGCCATCTTCGCGGGCCACTGGGCGATAGTGAGCGAAGACCCGGAAGCGGAAGCCGCGCGCGTGGGCCCGCACGTGCTCTACCAGGCGAACGAATACGTGCGCTGGGGAGCGTTCGGCCCGCCGGACCAGGTTCCGCTTTTCCCGGACGCGGCGGCCGCGCTGCGGGACGGCCTTTACGAGCTGTGGACCCCAGAGCAGGCCGTGGAACAACTGGGCGCGTTGCTGCGCGAGAACCCGCTGATCGAGGATGTTCACTTCTGGGCGCAGTTTCCCGGGGAGCCCCACGAACAGGGAAGCGCGCGCATGGAACTGCTGGCCCGGGAGGTGTTGCCGAAGGTGCGTGAGGTGCTGTAGGCGGCCCGGAGCGAGGTTTATCGACGGACGAAGAAAGCGGCGGGGCGTATCGGCAACGGGCCATTCGGTCATTCCATATCAACTACCCTGTCGATTAGCTGCAAAGGACGGCGGGCGGCAGCGGCGACTCCGGGTGGGTTGAAACGGAAGGAGGCAAACAGGCCATGCTGGAAGACCTGCAAGACAAGGTGGTGCTGATCTCCGGCGCCGCCAGCGGCATCGGCGCCGGGCACGCACGCGTGTTCGGCGCCGCCGGTGTTTTTGTCGTCGGTGGCGACATTCAGGAAAAGCAAGGCGAAGCCGTCATGCAGGGCGTGCGCGATGCAGGCGGCAAGGCGAGCTTCGTGCGCCTGGATGTGCGCGACCTGGAGGCCTGGGAAGCCGCGGTGGCGCACGCCAAGCAGACCTTCGGGCGCATTGACTACTTGATCAACAACGCCGGCATCTACCGGCCCGGCACGGTGCTGGAAGAAAGCCCGGAGGGCTGGCGGGAAATGATCGACATCAACCAGACCGGTGTGCTGTACGGCATGAAGGCTGTTCTGCCTTCCCTGGTCGCCGCCGGTGGCGGGGCCATCGTCAACATCTCGTCGCTATACGGCATCATCGGCAGCGCCGGTTCGATCAGCTATCACGCCAGCAAGGCCGCGGTGCGCATTATGACCAAGGCCGCCGCGCTGGAACACGTGCAAGACAATATCCGCATCAACTCCATCCACCCGGGGCAGATCGACACGCCCATCCTCGCCAACCTGACGCCCGAGCTCGATGCCGCCATCAAGGCCCGCATTCCCATGGGGCGGCTGGGCGCGCCGGAAGAAGTCGCCCGGGTGTCGCTGTTCCTGTGCTCGGACATGGCGTCCTACATCACGGGCGAGGAACTCCAGGTAGATGGGGGGTGGTGCGCAGGTTAGGGATTTTGAACCCGGGCCAGGCTGTTCTAGCATCCCGGAGGCCGCGCCCGCGCAGCGACGCGGGGGGCAAAGGAGGCAAGCATGTCCGCAGCACAGACGACCATTGATCTCAGCACCTACGACCCGATGGAGCGCTCCATCCAGCAAAACCCCTTCCCCTACTACGCCGAGCTGCGCCGCAGCGCGCCTGTCTTCCTGCACCCCGCCACCGGCATCTACTTCATCTCGCGCCTGGAC
>CAZJXU010000130.1:0-10945 GCA_964550095.1 uncultured Spirochaetales bacterium
TTTCAACGCCGAATTGGGCAAGGTTCTGCGAACCAAGCACCCGCGCTGGCATGATCGCATCGACATCGAGAGCACGGGGGTTTTCAGCGATGGCCCCGCGCTTCGGCCCGATATCGTGGTCCGTTCCCCGGACGGCATGCCTGTTATCGTCGAGACGGAATTCGCCCCGGCGCGCACGGTCGAAAAGGACGCCTGCGCCCGCCTCGGCATGACCTTCTCCGGGGGAGAGGAACATGTTGAACAGGTGATCGCGGTGCGCGTCCCGGACGAACTTCGGGCTGTCGGCCAGCATGAACTCGGGGAGCACATCCAGAACGCCACGCTGGCTTTCTGCGTCTTCTCGGGAACAAAGGATGCGCCGATGCGATGGCCGGCTGCCGGCTGGATGGAAGGAAGCATCGACGCGCTGGCGGACTGCATCGAACAGGCCGCCCTGTCTGAGGATCGCATCGCCCGCGGCATGAAGATTCTCGAAAAGGGAATAGACATGGCCGCCACCATGCTTCGGGCAGCCGGGGTAAGCGCGCCGGACACGCTTACCAGAATCGCAAACACGCTGCACCAGAAAGACGGCGAGCAAACCTCCAGGATGGCGATGGCCATTCTCGCCAACGCACTCACCTTTCACATAACCATTGCCGGTTCCAAAGAGATACCGGTGATCGATGATCTGCGCGGCGCAACAGGGAAAGTCTCGAAGCACCGCACCCTGGAGGCCTGGCGACACATCCTCGAGATCAACTACTGGCCGATCTTCAAAATCGCCTCGGAAATCCTGCTGCCCATCCGCGAACGCACGGCGCACAGCATTCTCGACCACCTGGCGAAGGTCGCGGGCGACCTGGACAACCTCGGCGCCACCAGCCGGCACGATCTCAGCGGGCGCATGTTCCAGCGGCTGATTGTGGACCGGAAGTTCCTGGCGACCTTCTACACGCTGCCGAGTTCCTCGACATTGCTGGCCGAGCTCGCGGCCAGCCGCCTCGATGCCGACTGGTCCGATGGAAAGGCCGTTGGCGCCCTGCGAATCGCGGATTTCGCCTGCGGGACGGGCGCTCTTCTGAACGCGGCCTACGGGGCCGTGATGCGCCGCCATCGCCGCACGGGTGGCGACGACAAGGCACTGCACCCCGGGATGATAGAGCACGCGATCGTGGGCTCGGACATCATGCCGGCCGCTACGCACCTTACGGCCTCCGTGCTGTCCAGCGCCCACCCGGACGTGCAGTTCCAGAACACCTCGATACTCACGCTTCCCTACGGGGACGACGGTGTAAGCCCCAGTGTTCGTCTCGGCGCACTCGACCTGATCGAAAGCGAAACAACCGATGCACTCTTCAGCCTCGGACAGGAACGGGTGAAAGGGGGCACGGCGGGCCGCTCTGAAGGCGTGCACTTGCCGCATCGGCATTTCAACCTCGTCATCATGAACCCACCCTTCACAAGGCCAACCAACCATAAAATAACCGATGCACTTGTTCCCTCCTTCGCTGGCTTCTCCACGAGCCAGGACGAACAGAGAGCGATGTCGAGTCGCCTCAAAAAAATCAACAAGCCGGGAATGGCCGGTCACGGCAACGCCGGGCTGGCGTCCAACTTCATCGACATCGCCCATGCCAAGGTCAAGCCGGGCGGGGTGCTTGCGCTGGTGCTCCCGGCGTCTTTTCTTCGGGGCGAGGCGTGGAAAGATGCTCGTGCACTTTTCGCCGAACACTACAGGGATGTTGCTGTTGTCAGCATCGCTGCTGCTCGTCCAAACGACCAGGCATTTTCAGCAGACACCGGGATGGCGGAAGTACTCATCCTCGCGACGCGGAAGGATGAAAAAGATCAACGCTCCACCGCCCTGTTCATCAACCTCGATCATCGGCCCCGGTCCATACTGGAGGCGGTATGGGTGGCATCGGCGGCAGCGCGTATTCCGACGGGCCGGGCTTCCGGACGGCTCCGGGTCGGCGCCGAGGAAAGCGTGGGGTGCTGGATCCGGGGTGACCTGTCGCAAACGGGCTGCGCCGGGGTAAGAACACTCGGTGTCGCCGAGGCGGCTTTGGGTTTGGCGCACGGACGATTGCGTTTTGCGCGCCGTGCGGGCGCCATCGAGCTTCCCGTTGTCGATCTCGGCGCCCTCGGCAAGCGCGGACTCCTGGACCGGGACATAAACGGCAATGGTGTCGAAAGCGATGGATTACGCCGCGGCCCCTTCGATATTGCAAAGATCAAGTCCGGGGATGTTCCGGACTATCCCACGCTGTGGGGTCATGATGCGGGCCAGGAAACCCGGATGGTCGTCGAGCCGGACCGGCAGGGGATGGTCCGACCGGGCTGCAAAGACCGCGCTGTCGAAGCGTGGGGGCAAACCGCATCCCGCCTGCACTTCAACCGTGATTTCACGATTGGTTCTCAACCCCTGGCGGCCTGCATGACGCCTGGGGAATCGATTGGCGGCAGGGCCTGGCCGAACTTCCTGTGCGAGAAGCCGCGCTGGGAGAAGGCGCTCACGCTCTGGGCGAACACGACGCTCGGGCTGATTGCGTTCTGGTGGATCGGCAATCGTCAGCAATCGGGGAGAGCCATACTCACCATCACCAGGCTGCCCGCCCTCACCGTGCTCGACGTGCGGGCGCTGTCGCCCAAACAACTTGCCCGAGCGGATTCCCTCTTCGACGAATTCGCGGGCCGGGAATTGCTGCCGGCCAACGAGGCGTGGCATGACGAAACCCGCCAGGCCCTCGACCGCGCTGTGTTGATCGATGTGCTGGGTTTACCGGAGGACATACTCGAGCCGCTGGATTTGCTGCGAAGGCAGTGGTGCGCGGAGCCCTCCGTCCACGGCGGAAAAGGAACCCGCCCGGAATAGCATCGACCCGTGCGGATACAGCCGTAACGACTTCTTTTCGTCCGCGTCCCCGTGCGCCGCAGGGCGACAGGGAGTCCGCGAGTGTAGTAAACGCGCGCAACTCATCAAAAAGCGTGTCCGGCCTGCGCCGCCCTCCGACGGTGGCCAGCCCGGTGGCCCTGGCGGCCCCCTCGACTCCGTCGGCCCTGTCGGTGCGCTTTTGATATGATTTGAACATGGGGGAGGACACCTGATGCCGTTGCCGCCGGGCTTTGCCGACGAATACCGGGAAATGAAAAAGGCCGGCAACGAAAGTGGTGTCCGCAGCCACCTGCGCAATCTGGTCCGGTCCGCCACCGGGGAATACTTCGAGCCCGAGCGGAGAATCGCCCGGGGCTTCGGCGACATGGTCTCCGACCGCTACCGGGTGATCATCGAGGTCAAGGGGCACGGCAAGGCCAACCCGAACGCCGGCGGCGGCGGCCAGGACAAGAACAACAGGGCGCAACTGGATCGCTACCTGGACGGCATCTGCCAAGCGGAACGGGCCGGCAATCCGACCGCCGAGCCCCTGGAGGCGGCGCCCTGGCGGGGCTTCCTGACAGACGGCGTGCACTGGTGGGGCTACGAGGCCGATGCCTCCGGCGGCAGCGCCCCGCTGAAAGGTTCCGCCCGGGAATGCCCGGACGCAGCGGCGCTTTACGACTACCTGCGGGAGTTCGTCGCCCCCGAGCAGCGCAAGCACAAGCCTCCGCCGCCCGACAATCTGGTGGACGAAGTGTTCGCGCCCTTCCTCGCACGGGTGCAGCGGCTGCTCGCGCAGTACGAAGACCAGGCCTTCTACCGGACCAAGCTGACGATCTGGTACGAGACGCTTTCACGGGCCGGGCTCACCCCGCCCGAGGGGCAGACCACGCGCACTGCTGAACTCTTCGCCCGGCACACCACCCTGGTCGCCGCCGCGCGCATTCTGAAAACCATCCTGCAGGACGAAGCCGTCGATGATGCGGCCGTACTCGAGGCCGTCCGGGACGGCTTCCCCGCCTGGCTGGTGGAAACCCGGGAAGGCCCGCGGGCCGTCCTCGACATGGCCGGGCGCCTGCGCGAGTATAACTGGCGCGGCGATACCCGGGACCGACTGAAAGAGGCCTACCACCGCTTTATCGATGTCGATGAAAGAAAGGAGTTCGGCGAGTACTACACCCCGGACTGGCTGGCGAAACGCATCGTGGAGCAGGCGCTGGACACGGCGTGGCTGGACGAAGCCGTTCAGAAGGCGGCGCGGGTGGCGCGGGGCGATGAGAGTGAGAGCAACATGAAGGCGCTGGCCGTGCTCGACCCTTCCTGCGGCTCGGGAACCTTCCTGTTTCACGCCGCGCGCAAGGTGCGCAGCCACATCAACGAAACGCGGCCCGAACTGGCGCCGCTGGCGCGCGCCGTGGTAAGCCGCATGGTGGTCGGCATCGATGTCCACCCTATCGCCATCGAAATGGCGCGGGCCACGCTGGAGATGGCCCTGCCTCCGCATAACGGCAACGGCGGCGGCGACGCCCCGCTACAGGTGTTCCTGGGTGACGCCATGCAAAGCGAGCGCGTGGGCTACGGCGGGCTGCAGGAAGCGGGCGCCACCCTGTCCATCATGTCGTCGGACCGTCGCATTCTGGACATCCCGAAGTCCATGCTGCTGCACGCCAGGGCCGATCACTTCATCGACGCGCTGAACGACGAGGCCGTGAAGCCCGCCAGCGAGCAAAAGCCGCTTCACTTTCCTGAGTTGCCCGAGGCGGATCAGGAGCACGTGCGCAGCGCGCAACAGAAGCTGACGGAAATCATTCACAACGAGGCCAACCACGTGTGGGCCTGGCACTTGCGCAACACGGCCGGCCTGGTGCGCCTGTCGGAGCACAAGGCGGGGCGCATCGTGGGAAACCCTCCGTGGCTCGCCGCTTACAATACGCCGGACGGCGAGCGCAAGAAGACCATCGAAAAAATGCGCAAGGGCTACGGCATTTCCATCCGCATACGCGGCTCTTCCGCAAAGGGCGACCTGGCCTCCGTGTTTTCCGCGCGGGTGATGGACTTGTACCTCTCCGAAGGCGACAGGATGGCATTGGTGCTGCCCGGCTCCGCGCTGAAAAATCAAACCTGGGCGCCCTGGCGCAGCGGCGACTGGAAGCCATGCAAGGTGAAGTTCGAGCTGGCCTGGAACCTCGACGACCTGGACCCGCCCGTGTTCGGACACAGCCCGCCCAATGGAACTTCCGCGGTGTTCACGCGCCGTGCAAGTTCCGCCGAAGCGCTCGACACGCAGCAAATCGGGCACTGGTCGGGCGACCCGCTCAATCCCAGGGTGCGGGTGAAGGCGCAGGCGCCGAACGGCGCCTCCCCCTACCACGAGCAGTTTCTTCGAGGCGCCGTCGCACAGCCACACGGCCTGCTGTACGTGCTTGCCGGCAATGCGACTCCCCTGCCCGGGAAGCCACGGGGCCGCGTGCAGGTTACGACCAAGGTGTCCACCAAGGGTCCGTGGAAGGGCATCTTCAGAGAGGCGGTCATAGAAGCCAAGGCGCTGCTGCCGCTGGCCACCAGCAGGGGGCTGGTTCCCTTTCACATCGAGGCCGATGCTTCGTTGATTGCGCCCAGGGAGAGAGTCGGCGGTGCACATGTACTCCTGGATCTGGACAACAAGGCCTTCGAAAAGAGGTACCCCGAGACCTACCGGTACTGGCAGGACGCAGAGCATATCTACCAGGAAAAGCGCTCGCCGAATTCCGGAAGCACGCTCTGCGAAAACCTGAACCGCTACCGAACGCTCAGCCACCAGCTCGACCGGGCGAAAGCGCAAGCCAGGCCGGACAACCCGATCAAGGTGTTCTACAACAAGTCGGGAACCAAATTGCGCGCCGCCCGGGGGCCTGCATCCCTTACCGCGGCCGACAAGCTGTACTGGCTGATCGCAAAAAACGGGAACGAGGCTTTGTACCTAGTGGGCATCATCAACGCGCCCTGCATGCAAAATGCCTGGCGCGAGCACAAAACATCATCCCTGGATTTCGATAAAAGTCCGTGGAAAAACGTCCCCGTGCCGCTTTACGACGCAAAGGATGCAAAGCACCGGGCCGTGGTGCAGGCGGCGAAGCGCGCCGAGAAGCAGTTCGGCGCGGCAGAGCAGCAGGCGCTGGACGATGCGGTGCGCGCGCTGCTGCCGGATTACGCGGAACCTGTGTCGTCCTGAATTGTGGACGCCTGTATCGTCCCGCTTGTGGAGCCTCGGAGGCGCCATGGAACCCTGCTGCTTCAGGATGTAGGCGGCGACGTCGAAGACGCTGACCATCGATCCGTTTGCCTTGGCCTGTTTTTTCACGTCAAATTCCTTTCAGGGAGGGCGATTGCTTCAGAACTCATGAACAAGGCGTGTCGTCTAGCGGCCTTTCACCGGGTACACCGCTTTTTTGTTGTTGCCGTGATGGGGGTCGTACCAGAGCACCTTCAGCACCTGTCCGTCCCGGATTCCGTAGATGCGCTTCGTCCCGTCCAGGCGGAGCGAGAACAATTCCCATACTTCGCTCAGCCCGATTTCCTTCAGCCGGTTCTGGGCGGCCCTGCTCAAATTCTCGACAGCCACGGGGTGATGATTGTTGCCTATCCGCCTTCCGCCGGATGCCCTCAGGATTTCGGCCCAGGTCATGGTCTCGAAATGCTTCAGCTTGGGAAAGATTTCGACCCACCAGTCCCGGTCGACTGCCGCACTGCGCCAGCCCCAGGGACCATCCGGATCAAGAATCTCGAGTTTCCACACTACCTTCTCGCTGTCGTACGAGATGCGATATTGAGGGGGCAGTGCGGGATCCTTGCTCTTCCCCTGCCATCGCGCCTTGGAACGTTGCGCCATGTCGATTACAGGCTGCCGTAGAATGCAGCCAGTTCCGCCTTCGGGATCACCTTGTTCCCGCGCACGTTCCCGGGCATGCCCCGGCGAGCATCCTTCCAGGGGTCTTCCAGGCGAGCGAGGTCGCTCAGCCACTGCGGTGGCTTGTCGCCGTAGTATTTCAGCACGGCATCCACGGTGTCGCGCTGGTCTTCGTTCAGCGCGTCCGGGTCTCCGCACTCCAGGCGGTCCAGCCTGTACACATCGACATGCACCTCGAAGAGATCGCGGACGATCGGCCCGTCAATCCAGGCCTCGACCTCCTCGGGGAACAGGGCTTCCTCGTCCCAGACCAGCGACCAAGCCTGGCTGTAGTACACCAGCTTGTGGAGCCTCGCAGTCGGCATGGAACCCTGCTTCCGCAGGATGTAGGCGGCGACGTCGAAGACGCTGACCATCGATCCGTTTGCCTTGACCTGTTTCTTCATCTCGGACTCCTTTCGGGGAGGGCGACTGCCTCCATCACTATATCACCGTTGCGACCTCGGCGCATCGCCCGCATCGCTCTCCGCCTCCCCGGCGGCCTCCTGTTCCCCGGCGGCGTCGGATTCCCCGGCTGCATCCTGTTCCCCGGCGGCCTGCGCGGTTTCCGCCTGCGTCTCGCCGGTCGCTTCTGCCGCTTCGGCCTCGGCCTCGCCCGTCGCCGCATCGGCCCCTTCAGCCTGTTCGGCGCCGCCGGCAGCCTCGCCGCCCTCGCCTTCGCCCTCCCCCGCCTCGGGCACGACGTCTTCGATGCCCTGGGCGTCGGCGGAGAGCACTTCGCCCGACTCCTGGCGCTCGACTTCTTCGGGCGAGAGCAGGCCGGAGAGGTCGCGCAGCTTGCTGCGCAGCCGGGCGCGCTTGCCGCTCAGCGCACGCAGGTAATAAAGGCGCGAGCGCCTCACGTGGCCCCGGCTCTTGATCTCCACTTTCTGCACGTTCGGCGACTCGACCGGGAAAATCCGCTCGACGCCGACGCCGTAGGAAATTTTGCGCACGGTGAAGCTGGCGCCCTTGCCGCCGCGCCGACGGCGGATCACCACGCCTTCGAAGACCTGGATGCGCTCCTTTTCGCCTTCCTGGATCTTCACGTGTACGCGCACCGTGTCGCCGGGGCGAAAGGGCGGAAGATCCCGGCGGCGCCGGCTTCGATCGACAACATCTACGGACTGCATCACGGTTCTCCTTGGCGCCCCGCCATGTCGGGACGTCTCTCTCGGGTTTTATCCAGTGCCTGCCGCCTGCGCCAGTCGCTGATGCGGGCGTGGTCTCCGGAGCGCAGCACCTGCGGGGCATCCAGACCCCGGTAAGTTGCGGGGCGCGTGTACTGCGGGCCTTCCAGCAGTTCTTCTTCGAAGGACTCGCTAAGCAGGCTCTCGGGGTTGCCCAGCACGCCGGGCACGAAGCGGCACAGCGCTTCGACAACGACCAGGGCGGGCGCCTCCCCGCCCGAGAGCACATAATCTCCGATGGAAAGCTCCTCGTCCACTGCGATATCGATGGCCCGCTGGTCAACGCCCTCGTAGCGCCCGCAGACCAGCACCAGGTGTTCCAGTTCGGCAAAGCTCCGGGCCGCGTGCGAAGAAAATGGCCTCCCCTGGGGCGAGAGCAGCACCACCCGGGCGCTTCTGCCGGGCCCCTTGGGGCCGGCCAGGGTCTCGATCGCTTCCACCAGCGGGCCGGGCGTCATCACCATGCCGGGGCCGCCGCCGTAAGGCGCATCGTCCACGTTCCTGCGCCGGTTCCGGCTGAAGGCGCGCAGGTCGTGCGCCGTCAGCCGCACCCTGCCCGCCTGCACGGCGGCGCCCAGCACGCCCACGCGCCGGAAGGGCTCGAAGAGCTCCGGAAAGATCGTAATGACATCGATCCGAAGCACTGCCGTTTCTCCTTTTCCGGTTCCCGTTCCCGTTTCGGGGTTTCCGTTCATCAGTTCGCTTCGTTTCGTTCGGATCGTTCCGTTCGGCTCGTTCAGTTCCGTTCGGCTCGTTCGCTTCGTTCCGTTCGGCTCGGATCGTTCCGTTCGGATCCTTCCGTTCAGTTCGGCCCGTTTCGTTCGCTTCGTTCAGGCGTCGTCTCGCACGACCCGGAAAAATCGCGTTTTCCGGGTTTCGGGGGCTTCCGTTCAGTTCGGTTTTCAGTTCGGCCCGTTTCGTTCCGTTCGTTCCGTTCAGTTCGTTTCGTACAGACCGGGCAGGTCCTCTGCGACCAGGCGCCCCTCTGCCAGGTCGATGCCGGGCAACAGCGCGCGCGCCGTGGGCACCAGAAACTCCCGGCCGTCTTCGCCGCGCACCACCAGCACATCGTGTGCGCCCGTCTCCACCAGGTCGCAGACCTCGCCGAGTTCCCGGCCGCTGGTCAGCACCACGCGGCAACCGAGCAACTGGTACCAGTAGAACTCGCCCTCGGGCAATGCCTCCAGCCCTTCGGTGTCGCCCTGCACAAAAGCGCCGCGCAGCATTTGCGCGGCGTCGCGACTTTCCAGGCCCTTCAGTTTCAGGCGCACTTCTCCCGCCCTGCCGACTTCTCCTTCTTCCAGTTCGTAGTGCTTGGCGCCGGCGCCGTCCGGCGCCTCGCACAGGGCGATGCGCCTTTGGGCGAGCAGGTTGGCCGGCCCGTCGCCCAGCCAGCGCACCCGCAGCTTGCCGTGGACACCGTGGGCGCCCAGAACGCGGCCCAGCACAACCTTCACGGCGCCTCTCAGTCGTTGATTTCGAGACGCAGGCCGCGGCCCGAGCGCGAAGCGGCCAGCACGGCGCGCATCGCCTTCGCCACGCGGCCCTGGCGACCGATCACCCGGCCGCGGTCTTCGTCGGAGGTCTCGATTTCGACCACGGCGCCGTCTTCCACCACCTGCACCCGCACGGCATCGGGTTCCGACACGACGCCCCGGGCGACAAACAGGATCAGGTCCGCAGCGGCGTTCTGCGCGCTCATCCGGAGGACTCCTTTTCACCCGCCTCTTCGGCGGCGTCCGACTTCCCGGCATCCGCCTTCCCGGCTTTTGCATCCGCATCGGCGGCTTTCGCATCCGCTTCGGCTTCGGCGGCCGCGGGCGCTTCGGCTTTGGCCTCGGCGGCCTGCGCCGCTGCCTGTGCATCCGCCTGCGCCGCCTCTTCTTTCTTGCGCTTTGCCCTGGTGGTCTTGGCCCGGCGCTTTTGCGCCGCCTGCTCGGGGGGCGCCTGCGCCTGCTTGCGCGCACGCTTGAACAGGGCCTGCACGGCCTTCGAAAGCTGTGCCCCCCGGCCCACCCAGTGTTCAATGCGCTCGGTGTTCAGCGTGATGGATGCAGGCTTCACCATGGGGTCGTAGGCGCCCAGCACCTCCAGCGCACGGCCGTCGCGGCGTGCGCGTTCATCAATGGCGATCACCCTGTAGTAGGCGTGCTTGCGGGCGCCGCCGCGTGTCAAGCGAATCTTTACCATCTGTCCGTGTCGTCCTTGTGTCGTCCGGCCAAAAGACCGTCAACGGGCGCGCTTTGCGCATCCGGGTTTCCGCGCCAAAGCCGACCGCGCAGCCCTGCGCGGCCTGGAACGCCGGGGGAGGCAATATAGGCATTTGCCGCTTGGCGGTCAATACAGCGGCCTGCCTCATCAAAGGGGCCGCACCAGGCCGCAGCCGGCCCTGGTTTGGGACAACACCGGCGTCCTCTGCGCAGCGGTCAACACAGACAGCCTGCCTCATCAAAGGGACGGGACCGAACGCAGCCCGCAGCGCCTCTCGCCCCCGCAGCCGCCGCTACGCCAGGCCCGGCAGTTTCACCCTGCGGCCCGCCAGCGGCAGCCAGGGCGCTCCCTGCGCGTCTTCGACCACGGCATGCAGCAGTTCCGCGTGGGGGCCAGGCGCGAAGCGCGCGAGCAGGCCCTGCGGCGGGGCCAGCGCGCGCTTTACCCGGCACAGCAAGGCGCCGCCGCGGGGCGAAACGCACAGCGTTTCGGGGTCGAGCCGCTCCCGGCTGCGGTCCGAGAGCACGATGGTGCCGGAGGGCAGATCGACCTCGCGCACGAAAAAGCCCGCCTCTTCGACTTCGATCTCGCCGCGAAAATGCCGCAGCGTCACCACGTACTTTCCCTCCTGCGGCAGGTAGCGGACGTTTCTGTCGAAGTGCTCGCGCAGCCTGCGATGCAGGATCGGCCGGCCTTCGTGACTCCAGCGCCCGTCGCAATGCAGGCGCAGGCCGAATGGCTCGAGGGGCGGGGGAACGC
>CAZJXU010000131.1:0-1753 GCA_964550095.1 uncultured Spirochaetales bacterium
GGTTTTGCGCCGGCCGGGCCGGGCGCGGGCCGGGTTTCCAGGCGAAACGCGGAAACGCAAAAGGCGGTGGGCGCGGGCTGTGCGCGCCTCTGTGCTTTGACGCCCCGCCCGCCCGATTTGCCGCCCACAGAACCAGGAACGCAGAGACCCCGGATCACAGACCGCAAACCACAGACCCCAACAGAAGACCACGAACCCCCGACCGAAAACCGCAGACCACAGCAGACCCAAAACCACAGATCTCAGGCTGCAAAGCGCAGCGAACAACCGACAACGAACGACATCCCCACCTGGTGGAACATCCATGCCGACCACACAACAACTCGTGCGACAAGGCCGACGCCTGAGGCGCAGCCAGTCCAAGTCGCCCGATCTGCAAGCGTCGCCGCAGCGGCGCGGCGTGTGCGTGCGCGTGTTCACGAAGACGCCCAAGAAGCCCAACTCCGCGCTGCGCAAGGTGGCGCGCGTGCGGCTCACCAACGGCCGCGAGGTCAACGCCTACATCGGGGGCGAAGGCCACACCCTGCAGGAGCACTCTGTGGTGCTGGTGCGCGGCGGCCGCGTCAAGGATCTGCCGGGCGTCCGCTACCACATTGTGCGCGGCACCCTCGATTCCACCGGCGTCGATACGCGCCACCAGGGCCGCTCGAAGTACGGCGCCAAGAAGCCCAAGTAACACCCTCCTGCGCGGCGCCGGCTTTTTGCGGCGCCGTTTTTTTGCGGAGTCGCAAGATGCCCCGAAGGCGAGACATTCAAAGACACGAGGCCCGGCCCGACCCGAAGTACGGTGACCCGCAGGTCACCCGCTTCATGAACATCGTCATGAAGCAGGGCAAGAAGAGCCTCGCGGAGCAGATCCTGTACGGTGCCTTCGACGAGATCGAATCGAAGACGCGCAACGATCCGCTCTCCATGTTTCGCCGGGCGCTCGACAACGTGCGCCCGCGCCTGGAAGTCAAGAGCCGCCGCGTGGGCGGCGCCACCTACCAGGTGCCGGTGGAAGTGCGCCCCGAACGGGCGACCTCGCTGGCGATGCGCTGGCTGGTGAACAGCGCGCGCGGCCGGCAGGGCAAGAGCATGCGCGAGAAGCTCGCCAACGAGCTGATCGACGCCGCCAACGAGACCGGCGAAGCCGTCAAGAAACGAGAAGACACGCACCGCATGGCCGAAGCCAACAAGGCCTTCAGTCACTACCGGTGGTAGGCCACGCAGCACTCCGAAGCGCGGAGCGTTCACAAGCGATGAGCGCAGCGCGAGCCAGGACAATGACCCGTCACACCCCGCTGGAACATATCCGCAACATCGGCATCATGGCGCACATTGATGCCGGCAAGACCACTACGACCGAACGCATCCTCTACTACACCGGGGTCAACTACAAGGTCGGCGAGGTGCACGACGGCGCCGCCACCATGGACTGGATGGAGCAGGAACAGGAGCGCGGCATCACCATCACCTCCGCCGCCACGACATGTTCCTGGAATGACCGGCGCATCAACATCATCGATACGCCGGGCCACGTGGATTTCACGGTCGAGGTGGAGCGCAGCCTGCGCGTGCTGGACGGCGCGGTTGCAGTCTTTTGCGCGGTGGGCGGGGTCGAGCCGCAGAGCGAAACGGTGTGGCGCCAGGCGGATAAATACGCCGTGCCGCGCATTGCTTTCGTGAACAAGATGGACCGCGTGGGGGCGGATTTCGACCGCGTGGTGGAAATGATGAAGCAGCGCCTGGGCGCGCGCGCCGTGCCGCTGCA
>CAZJXU010000132.1:0-2532 GCA_964550095.1 uncultured Spirochaetales bacterium
AGCGTATATGGCGCGCAGCGCAGGAAGCTGGCGTGCCCACCGTTGCATTCATCAATGGCTGCGACGCAGAGCGCGCGGACTTCGCCGCCGCGCATCGTCATCAGGTCGATGACGCCGGCGAAGTCTGCGCCCGTGCTCTGCGGCAGCATCACGGCGGCGGGCTTTTCAGAAAGCGTCTTCAGCGATTCCAGCGCGGCGGCGAAGTCCGCGCGCTCTGCGTCGCAGCCATTGATGAATGCAACGGTGGGCACGCCAGCTTCCTGCGCTGCGCGCCATATACGCTCGCTGCCCACTTTCACGCCCTCTGCGGCGGAGACCACCAGGATGGCCGCGTCCAGTGCGTGCAGCGCAATCTGCCCGGCCCCCTGGAAGTTCGAGTCGCCCGGCGTATCCACTAAGGTGTACTGCACGTCGCCCGCCTCAAAGCTGTACACCGTGCAGGCTAGGGTGTGTCCGCGCTCCTGTTCTTCCGGCGACGCGTCGAATGCCTTGCGGCAGTCCGGCGATGCGCCCGCCGCGGACAGCAGGGCGACCGCGAGTGCGGTTTTGCCGTCGCCGCTGTGTCCTATCAGTGCGAAGTTTCTCGTGTGTGCGACGTCCGTCATGACCTTTCCTCCTCCTTGCCTGCGCCTTTTTCCCGGGCGCTGCGATTTTTCTCGAACAGAAAGCGCAGGCCCTGCAGGGTGAGGTAGGGTTCCACGCGCTCGATGCTTTCGGTTTCGGCGGAGATGCGCTGCGCCAGGCCGCCGGTGGCGATCACCCTTGCCTCGCCGACCAGCTCGCCCCGCAGGCGCTTCACCATGGCGTCCACCATCCCGGCGTAACCGAAGAGCAGGCCGGACTGCAGCGATGCGGTGGTGGTGCGCCCGATGGCGGCGGCAGGCCGCACCACTTCCACCCGGTGCAGCATCGAGGCGCGTTCGAATAGCGCCTCCATGGCCACGTGCACGCCGGGGAAGATGGCGCCGCCCAGGTATTCGCCCTGTGCCGACACGCAGTCGAATGTGGTGGCGGTTCCGAAGTCCACGCTGATGACGGGGCCACCCACCAACTGGAAGGCCGCCACCGAGTTGACGATGCGGTCGGCGCCCACCTCGCGCGGGTTTTCGTAACGCACCGGCATGCCGGTGCGGATGCCGGGGCCGACCAGCATCGGCGCGCGGCCGAAGAGCTTCAGGCACACCCGCTCCCAGATAGGGGTGAGCGGCGGCACCACGCTGGAGAGAATCACGTCGCGGATTTGCTGTTCTTCCAGGCGCGCGAGTTCGAACAGGCCGCGCAGCGCAATCCACACTTCGTCTGAAGTCTGTTCCCGGTGAGTGGCGATGCGCCAGGAATGCGCGAGCGCATCCGGCGGGGAGGTCGATTCCCCGGCGCCCCGGTCCAGCGACCAGGCGCCCAGCGTGACGTTGGTGTTGCCGACGTCGATGGCGAGCAGCAGGCGTTCGCTCACGGGCCTTCCTCCCCGGCCACGGTCACGTCGCCGGCCAGTACACGGTGCAGCGCGCCGTCCGCGCCCGCCAGCCGCAGCGCGCCGTCGCTGCCGATGCCCAGCACCACGCCCTCCGCCTGCAGGCGCCCGCCGAGGTCGTTCACCCGCACCTTGCGCCCGGTGGATTTGAAAAAGGGCGCAAAGCGCGCCGCTACCTGCGCGAAGCCCTTTTGACTGTGCAGCTCGAGCAGCTCTTCCAGCGCGTCGAAAAGCCGTGCGCAGAAGCGCGTGCGGTTCACGGGCCGGCCGAGAGCGATGTACAGGGAAGTGGCGCGAGCGCGGAAGTCCTCCGGGAATTCGTGCTTTTCCATGTTCAGGTTGACGCCGATGCCCAGCACCGCAGCGCTGCCCTGGGTGTTTGCAAAGCCCGGTGTGTCCGCGCCGCCCGGCGCGCCTGCATTGCCTCGTGCGCCTATACCGCCCGCGTGGCCCTGGGCGTTTGCCCTGCCTGCACCGACGGTGTGGCCTGCGTTGCCTGCGCTGACTGATGTGCCTACACCGCCTCGTGCGCCTATACCGCCCGCGCCGCCCGGCGCGCCTTCCATGAGGATGCCCGCGGTTTTGAGGCCGTCGATCAGCACGTCGTTGGGCCACTTGATCTGCACGCGCTCCGTTCCTTGCGCGCCGAGTTCGCAGGCCGTGGTTTCCGCCAGCGCCGCAGCGGCCGCGAACACCAGGGTGGGCGCGATCACCTGGCCTTCGCTCGCACGCAGCAGGATGGAGGTGTACAGGTTGCGCCGGGCGGGGGAGTAGAAACTGCGCCCATGTCGCCCGCGCCCCGCGCTCTGCGCTTCGGCAATCACGGTGAGCCCGTGCGGCGCGCCCGTTTCGGCCAGTTCCAGCACCACCCGGTTGCTGGAGTCGGTTTCGTCGAGCACCTGCAGGTTGCGCGCCAGCCAATGCGTGTGCAGCAGGCGCTGAATGGCATCGGCCTGCAGGGGCGCGTGCGCGGCGTCGCTTTCTGCGTTGGCGGCCCTTGCCGGGTTGCACGTTGTTTCTGCG
This sequence comes from uncultured Spirochaetales bacterium, assembly GCA_964550095.1. Classification (GTDB taxonomy): domain Bacteria; phylum Myxococcota_A; class UBA9160; order UBA9160; family UBA6930; genus JAHRAN01. Next base: position 2,495 of record CAZJXU010000132.1, read on the forward strand.
TGCGGCGCATCGACCGGGCCGGTCGCTGCACCCGGTGT
>CAZJXU010000133.1:0-13407 GCA_964550095.1 uncultured Spirochaetales bacterium
GCCGCCGCAGGCCCGAAATCCGTCCTGTCCCGCGTCCCCGGAGCGCGGGCGCCGAGCGTCGCCGAAGGTCGGCGCGCCCGGTGAGCGGCGCGCCATCCACGCATGGCGAGCGCTTTCCCGGGGGAAGTGAAAGATCATGGCGATAGAACTCGAAAAGATCCGCAACATCGGCATCAGCGCCCACATCGATTCGGGCAAGACCACGCTCACCGAGCGGGTGCTGTTCTACACCAACCGCATCCACCGCATCGCCGAGGTGCGCGGCAAGGACGGCGCCGGCGCCACCATGGATCACATGGACCTCGAGCGCGAGCGCGGCATCACCATCACTTCCGCCGCCACGCACACCGAGTGGGACGACCACCACATCAACATCATCGACACGCCCGGCCACGTGGATTTCACCATCGAGGTGGAGCGTTCGCTGCGCGTGCTGGACGGCGCGGTGCTGATATTGTGCGGCGTGGCCGGCGTGCAGTCGCAATCGCTCACCGTTGATCGCCAGATGAAGCGCTACAAGGTCCCGCGCATCGTGTTCATCAACAAGCTCGACCGCTCGGGCGCCAACCCGAGGCGCGTGGTAGAGGGCCTGCGCGAAAAGCTGCGGCACAACGCGGTGCTGATGCAAATCCCCGTCGGCATCGAGGCGGACTTCGCCGGCGTGGTGGACCTGGTCACCATGAAGGCGCTGCGCTTCGAAGGCGACAACGGCGAGCACGTGGTGGAGGAGGAAATCCCCGACGCTTGCCTGGCCGAGGCCGAGGCCGCGCGCGAAGAAATGCTGGACGCGGTCTCCATGTTCTCCGACGAATTGATGGAAGCGATTCTCGAGGAAAAGGTCACCGAAGAGCAGGTGCACGAGGCGGTGCGGCGCGGCGTGCTTTCGCTGGAGCTCTCGCCCGTTTACCTCGGCTCCGCCTACAAGAACAAGGGCGTGCAGCCGCTGCTCGACGCGGTGGTGCGCTATCTGCCGAACCCCGGCGACGTGCGCAACACGGGCGTGGACCTCTCCAACGACGAGGCGCCCATCGACATCGTGAGCGACCCGCAAAAGCCGCTGGTCGCCCTGGCCTTCAAGCTCGACGACGGGCGCTACGGCCAGCTCACCTACACCCGCGTTTACCAGGGCACGCTGAAGCGCGGCATGACCATCGTCAACGCCCGCACCAAGAAGAAGCACAAGGTGGGGCGCCTGGTGCGCATGCACGCCGCCGACATGGAAGACATCGAGGTTTCCAGCGGCGGCGACATCGTGGCGCTGTTCGGCATCGAGTGCGCTTCCGGCGACACCTTCACCGACGGAACCATCGACGTGGCGATGAGCGCCATGCACGTGCCGGACCCGGTGATCTCCCTTTCGATCAAACCCAGCGAGCAGCGCGGGCAGGAAAACATGTCCAAGGCGCTCAGCCGCTTTGTGCGCGAAGACCCGACTTTCCGCGTCGGAACCGACCGGGAGAGCGGTCAGACCATCATCTCGGGCATGGGCGAGCTTCACCTCGATGTTTACGTCGAGCGCATGAAGCGCGAGTACAGCGTGGAAGTGGAGACCGGCGCGCCCCAGGTCGCCTACCGCGAAACGATTTCGCAGCGCGCGGAGTTCAGCTACGTCCACAAAAAGCAGAGCGGCGGCGCCGGCCAGTACGGCAAGGTGGAGGGCTACGTGGAGCCGGCGGAGGGCGACGAAGACTTCGAGTTCGTGAACGAAGTGCGCGGCGGCGCCATCCCCACCGAGTTCATTCCCTCGGTGGAAAAGGGCTTCCGTTCCATGCTCGAAAAGGGCCTGCTGATCGGCTTCCCGATCATCAACATTCGCTGCGTGGTGAACGACGGCCAGAGCCACTCGGTCGATTCCTCGGACATTGCATTCCAGGCCGCCGCGCGCGGCGCTTTCCGGAAGGTGTACGGCCCCGCCAGGCCTGTGATACTGGAGCCGGTGATGAAACTGGGCGTGGAGGGCCCGACGGAGTTTCAGGGCGCCGTGATCAAGACCATCATGCAGCGCCGGGGGCTGGTGATCGGGACCACCGAGGACGAGGGCTTTTGCCAGATCAACGCCGACGTGCCGCTGGCCGAGATGTTCGGCTACGCCACCGACCTGCGCTCCGTCACCCAGGGCAAGGCGGAGTTCACCATGGAGTTTTTGAAGTACGCGCCGGTACCGCCCGAGATAGCGAGCGCCCTGAAAGAAAAGTACAAGGACAACGCGCGCGTCGAGGAAGAAGACTAAAGGCGCACGGCTGCTTCGTTTCGACAGCCGGGCCGGCAGGACCCGGCCCGGAGGTCCCCCCATGTATCGAAAATTTCTCACCGCCCGCAGCCCCCTGCGCCTTTTGGAAAAGGGGCTGCACGGCGGGCTGGGCCGCGGCAATCTCGGCCTGGTGCTGGCGGGGCACGGCGTCGGCAAGACCTCCTTCCTGGTCGGCGTGGCGCTGGATGACCTGCTTCGCGGCGATCACGTTCTGCACGTCGTGCTGGGCCAGACCGTGGACCACACGCGCGACTTCTACGACACCGTGTTCGAAGATCTGGCCTCCAGCACCCATCTGGAGGACCACGTGCAGCTTCGCGCCGAGATCGACCGGCGGCGCTCGATACGCGCCTTTGCTGCGGACGGCTTCGACGCGGCGAAGCTCGCCCACGCCGTGCATGTGGAAGAGGAGACCGGCGGGGGGCCCGCCCTGGTGATCGTGGAAGGGCTGGAACTGGATGCCCTCGCCGCGCAGGACTTCGCCGCCTGGCAGCAGACGGCGAAGGCGCTGCCCGCCGAACTCTGGATTTCCGCTTCCTGCAAGGAAGAAAAGGTCCAGGGCCTGCCCGCCGAACTCACCGCCGTGCAGGGCTACTTCGACGTCATCCTGGCGCTCGAGCCGGGGCAAAACGACGTGGGGCTGCGCGCGCTCAAAGACCACGACAACCCCGACGTCGATGCCCTGCACGTGGTGCTCGACCCGAATACCCTGCTGCTGAAGCGCAACTGACGCCCGGGGGCTGGGGGAGGGCAGGGGGGCGGCGTTCGAAACAAGGGGTTGACAAGCGATCACGGAATGGCGAAAATAAGGCGAACCTGAAAAGGGAGCTTTGGCATGAAAGGCAGGAGCACGAACGCGGGGGTTGGTTCCCGGACCCGGGAACAGGTGGAGCGTGTCCGGGGAAAGGGGCGCCTAATGCATATCCCGGCAAGGCCCACTTCTGAAAGTTGACCCAAGATGAAGCCTTTTTACACGACCAGGCTGGGGAAGATCCTGCACGGGGATTCCTCGAAATACATGGAATCGGTGGGAGACTGCGAAGTCAACCTGATCATGACCTCTCCGCCTTTCGGGCTCGTCAGAAAAAAGAGCTACGGCAACGCGGACGCAGACGAGTACCTGGAGTGGTTCCGACCATTTGCCGAGCAGTTCTTCAGAATACTGAAGGATGACGGCTCTCTCGTCATCGACATTGGCGGTGCGTGGATCCCCGGCCAGCCCACGCGGTCTTTGTATCACTACGAGCTCATGATAATGCTTTGCCGGGAATACGGCTTCCACCTGGCGCAGGAGTTCTTCTGGTGGAACCCCTCGAAGCTTCCGACCCCGGCGGAATGGGTCAACATCAGGCGCGTCAGGGTGAAGGATGCGATCAATTGCGTGTGGTGGCTGTCCAAGACACCGTGGCCGAAGGCGAGTAACAGGAGGATACTGATCCCCTATAGCGACTCGATGAAGGGGCTCTTGAAAAACGGGTACAAGGCCAAGCTGCGTCCAAGCGGGCATGACATCAGCGATAAATTCTCCATCGACAATGGCGCCTCCATTCCTCCCAATCTCATCGCCATTGCCAACACGGAGAGCAATTCTTCCTACCTGGTCCGGTGTAAAGAACAGGGGATCAAACCGCACCCGGCCCGCTTTCCCGTCGATTTGCCGGAGTACTTCATCCGGATGCTCTCCGACAAAGGCGACTTCGTTCTGGATCCCTTTGGTGGGTCTTGCGGGACCGGCGAGGCGGCCGAGCATCTGCAGAGAAAGTGGGTCTGCATCGACCTGGAAGAGGAGTACCTGCAAGGTGGTAGGTTGCGTTTTCCCGTCAAGCGGCAGGACAAAAAGGTTCCGAGTTACAGCCTCTCGCACCCGGGTGCGCTGTGGAACGGCGTTGACGGCGAGGAGCCGTTGCCGGAAGACGGAGGGAGAAGCCGACCCGGCAAGCAGGCCTTGAAAGGGCGAACAAGTGCCCGCCGTTAAATCGAGTGAAATTGTCAATCAATCAATTGATTGGCGCCGTTCACGAATCCGGAGGGAGTGCTGCATATCTCTCTGAAGATGATGCATCAAACCCGAGAGAATTTTTGGTCAGTTACATGGGCAACACCTATAACCTGTGGGTTTATGCGTGGACTCTGACGCACGGGGGGCGGCAATCCCTGCCGCGCGAATACAGGATACAAATGACATCGGTGTCATCGCCGCTGAAGCTCAACCCCGATGGGTTGACGGTGTTGATGGGATATTGCCCGGACTCCGGAGTGTTCGCCGGCTTCGACCTCGCGAAGCACCGGGTTTTTACAGAAGGCTCTCCCTCCGTCCAGGTTGACCTTGATGCTGTATTGGGCGCCCTGCAAAGCGGTTTGACCTTCGCAACCAAGGGCAATGACGAAATCGTTATAGGCGTGAGAAGGGATCAATTCTTGACATACTGCATTAATGCGAAGGCTTTTCATAGCTACGGCGCAGAAGAAAACATCGCGGCCATATTGTCCAGGGCCGTGAAGCTTCATGACATTCCGGAAAAAGAACTCTCTGCTTTGAATGAAGATCGAAGAAGGATAGTGGGGACCGTGAGTCGATACTCCCGAGACGCCAATTTCAGAAGGCAGGTCATGAGCGCTTATGATCACCGGTGCGCGGTTACCGGAACACAATTGCGCCTGGTCGATGCCGCCCACATTTTGCCCGTGTCTTCCGATGAGGGCAGGGATCATGTCACGAACGGCTTGGCGTTGTCTCCGACCTTCCACCGCGCATTCGACACCTCCCTGATATATTTGAATGAAGACCATGTCATGAAACTGAACGAAGAAAGGGCGGATGACCTGAGGTCCGCGAATCTGCTGGGAGGGTTGGCAGCGTTTCGCTCTTTTCTTGATCAGACCATTCGCCTTCCACAGGACATAAATCGGCGCCCAAGGGTCGAGTATGTCCTCAAGGCGAATCGATACAGAAGGATTCCGGGCTACGTGTGAGCCGTGGAGAGGCGCAAGGGCGCCTGGATGTCGCGCTCGCCCGGCAGGGCTTCGAGCGCCCGGGGCCTTTTGAGGCGGGCGGCCCCGACATGACGCCTGCGCCCGGTCGCCAAGCCGCCCGTGGCTGCCGGCGGTTGCTCCTGGCCCCCCGCTTTTCCCCAAGGGCCGCGGCCGCGTTCCGCGCAGATTCCCGCGAATCGCCGCCTCGGGCACCTTGGCGGCAGTTTTGGGGGCTTCTCGGCCTTTCCGGCGCCCCCTCAAAAAATTCGAATTTTTCTGTTGACAGGCCCGGATTTGGCCTGCTAAAAGTGAACTGAACTTCATGTCAGTTTCATCCACCACGATTGCCAGGGACCGGACCGCCTCCGCCGAAGCCAAGGTCGGTCGAGGCGGGCGGCGCATGCAGACCCGCCGGCGCCTGGTGGATGCCGCCACGGCCCTGTTTGCCGAGCGCGGGTTGCACGGCGTCACCAGCGCCGACATCGCGAGCCGGGCGGGCGTCGCCACCGGCACCTTCTATCTCCACTTCAAGGACAAGCACGAACTTTTTCACGCCCTGGTCTTCGAAGCCCTGGACAGGCTCTTCGAGCGCCAGGACCGCGCCGCGGCAGAGTTCGCGCAGGACAGCGAGCAGGAACGCCTCGCGCGCACCCGCGAGCTGGTGGCCTTCACGGAAGAGAACCGCGACCTGATTCGCGTGGTGTTCGGCCGCAGCGCCGAGAGCGCCGCCATCGTGGAGGAGATTCACGAGCTGGCGGCCGGCGACCTGGAGGCGCGTTTTGCCCGCATGGTCGCCGCGGGCAAACTCTCCCCGGCTCTCCCTCCCGCGCTGGCCGCCCAGGCGCACGCGGCCGCCCTGACGCGCCTGGTCGCCTGGTGGGCGCACGACCCGCGCCGCGCCGACAAGGAAGCGCTGATCCAGGCCTTGTGTCAACTCGAACCCGGAGGCTTCGAACCGGGAGTGGGCACGCCGCCCGCGCGTCCCTGACCCTGCGCGGCGCTCCACGACACCCAACATTCTCACAAGCCCCCGCGCTGCACGGCGCGGGGCTCGCAGGAGGAGAACCATCATGGCTGACATCACACACGACCCGGTGTACAACACGGTTGATCGCGACGACTTCATGTCGATGATCGAAGTCGAGCGCTATGCCGACCGGGCAGACGCCTTTGACGAGATCATTTCGGCCACCCGGGACCACTTCTGGGACCCCACCGACGTGCGCTACATCGATTTCGATGCCGACCCGCTCGACGTGGAAACGGAGCTGATCATGCCGCGCGAGTTCACGATCGAACTCAACTGCGCGGTGGCGGACAGGCTCGACGAAGGGCAGCAAATCCGCCTGGCCAACGAGAGCACGCGCTTCATCCTCTCCTCCATTCTGCACGGCGAGCAGGGCGCCTTCAGCCTTTCGGCCAGCCTGTGCCACATCATGCGCGACCCGGGCGCCCAGGAGTATGCGGCGAACCAGGCGCGCGAAGAGGCGCGTCACGTGCACGGCTTCAGCCGCTACATCCACAAGCGCTGGAAGAGCCCGCTCCAGTGCGGGCCCACGCTCGCCGGCCTGATGGACGAAGTGGTGCAGGCCCCCGAGGTGTACAAAAAGCTGGTCGGCATGCAGATGCTGATCGAGGGCCTCGCCATGGGCGCCTTCGCCACCATCCAGTCGCAGACCAACGACCCCTTGCTGCGGCGCCTGATCGGCATGGTGATGAGCGACGAAGCCTTCCACCACCGCTTCGGAAAAATCTGGGCCGACAAGACGGTGCCGAAGCTCACCGCCGAACAGCACGAACTGGTCGAAGACTGGGCGGCGCACTGCTTCCAGACCCTGCTCTTCAACCTGGTCAACTCCGAACAGAAGCAGGCGATCTTCCCGCAGTTCGGCCTCGAGTGGGAATGGGTGCGCGGCGCCGTGCTGGAAGCCTTCACGGATGACGACCACCGCAAGGAGATGCAGCAGAACACCAACATCTTCCGCGTGCTGATCAAGACCCTGCTCAAGGCGGGCATCATCACCGAGCGCACCCGGCCCATCTACGGCCACTGGGTGAACATGAGCGAGCTGAGTCGCGAAGACGACGAGGTGGCGGGCGCCGACGTGGCCGAGGCCGCGATGCGGGAACTCGCCGAGATCAACCAGCAGCGGCGCGTGATGTCGAAGGTGCTGCGCAAGGCCTCCTGAAAAACCGGCAGGCGGCCCGGCGACGACAGGGCCGGCCCCTTCCGTCGGTAAGCCGCGATTGCGGGCTGAGCACAAAACCGGCGGCGACCGGGCCGGCCCCTTCCGTCGGTAAGCCGGCCTTTTGATAAGGCGCTCCCGGCCTGCTACGTTGCGTCGCGCGCGGCGCGAGCGCGCAGCAGCACAACATCAACAAGGAGACAACGGAAATGTCCGAGATTCGTTTTGACGGCCGCGTGGCGGTAGTCACCGGCGCGGGGGGCGGCCTCGGCCGCACCTACGCACTCGAACTCGCCAGGCGCGGCGCGCAGGTGGTGGTGAACGACTTCGGCGGCGCCGCCGACGGCACCGGCAAAGGCAATGCCCCGGCCGACCAGGTGGTCAAGGAAGTCTGCGCGGAAGGCGGCATGGCCGCGGCCAACTACGATTCCGTGGCGACGCCGGAGGGCGGCGCGGCCATCGTGCAGACCGCCATCGACAACTTCGGAAAGATCGACATCGTCATCAACAACGCGGGGATTTTGCGCGACAAAACCTTCGCCAAGCTCGAGCCGCCCGACCTTGAAATCGTGCTCGACGTGCACCTGAAAGGCGCCTTCTACGTCTCGCAGCCCGCCTTCCGTCACATGAAGGAACAGGGCTACGGCCGCTTCGTGTTCACCACCTCGGCGGCAGGCGTGCTCGGCAACTTCGGCCAGACCAACTACGCCGCCGCCAAGATGGGCCTGGTGGGGCTCAGCAACGTGCTGGCCCTGGAAGGCGCCAAGTACAACATCAAGTCCAACGTCATCGCGCCGATTGCGGCAACGCGCATGACGAAGGAACTCGGCATTCCCGACGTGCTCGACCCCGGCTGCGTTACGCCGCTGGTCACCTACCTGGTTTCCGAGAACTGCGAGCTCACCCACGATGTCTTCTCGGTGGGCGGCGGTCGCTTCGCGCGCATGTTCATCGGCCTGACCCCCGGCTGGGTCAAGGGCCCCGGCGCCGTGGCCAGCGCCGAAGAGGTGGAAGCGCACATCGACCAGGTTCGCGAGCCCGAGGGCTACATCATCCCGGCTTCCATCGCCGACGAAATGAAACTGATCGCGCCGATCATGCAGGGCAAGGGCTGAGCCATGCCGATCGATCCCGGGCGCGCGCTCGCCGCCGAGTTCGAAGCCACGACCTCTTCCTACACGCCCGACCAGGTGATTCTCTATCACCTGGGCATCGGCGCCGGCGCTCCGGATCAAACCGCTCCGGGCGAACTCGAGTACTGTTACGAGAAAAGCCTTAAGGTGCTGCCGAGCTTCGGGGTGATCCCCGTGTTCGCCTCCATGGGCGGCATCATGGACACGCCCGGCCTGGAGTTCAACCCGGCCATGCTGCTGCACGGCGAACAGGACATCGAAATCCACCGCCCGCTGCCGCCGCAGGCGAAGCTCACGAACCAAAGCCGCATCGCAGGCCTGTACGACAAGGGCAAGGCCGCCCTGCTGGTGCTGGAAGTGAAGTCGAGCGACGAGAGCGGCGAGCCGCTGTTCACCAACCGCTTTTCCCTCTTCCTGCGCGGCGAAGGCGGCTTTGGCGGCGAAGCCGGCCCGCCCGCGGCCAACAAGGCCCCCGAACGTGCGCCGGACCGGGTGGTGGAAACGCCCACCCTGGCGCAGCAGGCGCTGCTCTATCGCCTGTGCGGCGACAAAAACCCCCTGCACGCCGAGCCGGACTTCGCCAGGCTGGGCGGCTTCGACAAGCCGATCCTGCACGGCCTTTGCTCATTCGGCATCAACTGCAAGGCCGCAGTGGACAGCATGCTGGGCGGCGATGTGACTCGCGTGGCGCGTTACCAGGCGCGCTTCGCCGGCGTTTTCTTCCCGGGGGAAACCATGGTGAGCTCCCTGTGGGAAGAGGGCGACAAAATCTTCCTGGCCGCTTCGGCCAAAGAACGGGAAGCCCCGGTAATCACCAACGCCGCACTGACGCTGCGTAACTGATGCTGCGTAACTGACGCTGCGCAAGCAGGTCGGCGCGCCGAAGCGGCGGCACACGGTTGATACGGTCCCCGGCGCCCGAGGCTGCACGCGGCAGGTTCCCGGAGCGTCGAGGCGGGAAACTTACACGACTTCCGACGGAGGCGATGCGTTTCTGTGGTCCGGCGCCGGCCGCGGTCGCATCAAAGCCCCCTTCAGCCCCCGCCCGCTTCGCCCTTGCCCGCGGGCAGCAGGGCTTCGAGTTCGGGCCAGTCGATCGCGCCCTGTGCGGCAAAGGCGCGCAGCAACAGTTCCCGATCTTCCGCGGCCCCCGCATCATCACCGGCGGCGGCGCGAAAGGTCGCCACCGCCTCTTTGAGTTTTTCGGCAGGCGGCTCTTGCGGCGCCTCCTCGCGCAGGATGCCGTCTTCGTGCTCGATGCCGAGCGCGTCCAGCCACGCGCTCAAAAGTTCCAGACGCAGGTCCACGAAGTATGCAGCCAGCACCTGTTCGGCCATCGCGTTCATGGCTATGCGCGACAGCGCCTGTTTCAAAAGCCGCTGCCTGGCCCCGCCCTTTTGCCTGGCGAGAAAGGCGGGTCGCACCTTCAATGCCGGGGCCGCGGCAGCGGCGGTTTCCCGGAGCAGTCCGGGCGCCTCCTCGGCGATGGCGTCGAAAAAGCGCTGCGCCTGCGCGGCGCCCATCCCGGCGAATACATGGTAGGACTTCACGCGTTTTCTCCCCGGACGCTCAAGGCCCGCCTGTATAGCACGAAGGCTTCGTAGCACGCAGCGGTCAATGCAAGCACCAGCGCGGCCGCCAGCGCCGAGTGCAGCGCGGTGATTTCCACCGGAATGGCCAGCAGCACGTTGGCGATGCCGGCAAGGAGCGCGCCGAGCCCGAGGCAGGCCGCGCCGAGCAGCGCACGCCCGGCGCCCCGCGCTGCAGGCGAGAGGCCGCGCGCGCACAGCGCCGCCGTTAAAAGCGCCGCCGCCAGCAGGTAGCCGGTGTATCGGTGCAGCAGGTGCAAACCCACCGAGCCGCGAAAGGCGGGAAACCAGGCGCCGTCGCTGCAGGCGGGCCACTCGGGGCAGGCCAGCCCGGAATAACTCGAAGAGACCAGGCCGCCCAGCGCAATTTGCAAAGTGGCGAGTACGCTGACCGCGCAGGCCCCGGCGAGCAGCCGCGTAGCCAAGCGCGGCGACTCGGGCGCTTCGCCATGCGAAGTCGCCGCCGCGTCACGGCGCATCCGAAGCGCCAGCAACAGGATGCTCACGTTCACCGCGTTCCCGGCGAGCAGGTGCGAAGTCACGGTCCACTCGGCCAGCAGCTCCCACACCGTCAGTGCGCCCAGCAGAATTTGCAAAAGCAACAGGGCGCTTATGACGATGACGTGCAGGCGGTAGCGAACCAGGGGCCAGGTGACAGCGGCCAGCGCCAGGAAGGCCAGCGTGACCAGGCCGGCCAGCACCCGGTGGCTCCACTCGAAGCCGACCTTCACATCCATGGCCGGCACGAACTCGCCGAAGCAGAGCGGCCAGTCGGGACAGGCCAGGCCGGCGTCGTTGGCGCGCACCAGTGCGCCCAGGACGATCAGCGCAAAAATAACGACGACCAATGCCTGGTAGCAGCCTGCCAGCCGGCGCAACTTTCTTTGCATGTCGTGTTCTCCGTGGGCCGGCCTCGTGTTCACCATGCGGCGAAGCCTGGGCGATGGGTTTGCAGCGAACAATTCGAAACCGGGCGACGCGCGACCAAACGATACGTAGCCCGGCGCAGCATTCGGACGACGCACAACCGTGCGCCGCGACCAGACGACGCACAGCCCGGCGCCGCCCGCTCAGCCGAACTCGGCCTTTAGTGCGCCGAACAGCTCCGGATGCCGAAAGCGGTAGCCGAGTTTCCCGGCGCGCAGCGGGCGCACCTTCTTGCTGCCGAGCAGCTCCGATGCGAGTGGGCCGAGCGCGCGCCGTGCAGCCCAGGCCGGCAGGGGCAACATGGCCTTGCGACGCAGCACCCGCGCGAGCTGCTGCGTGAACTCTGCATTGCGCACGAGGCCGGGCGCCGTCACGCACAGCACACCGGAGATGATCGGCTCGTCCAGCGCCAACTCCGTCAATGCCACGGCGTCGTCCAGGTGCACCCAGGGCATGAACTGTGCGCCGCTTCCGATTCTGCCGCCCAGCCCCGCGCGAAACAGCGGCGCCAGCATGCGCAGCGCGCCGCGCCCCCGGCCCAGCACCACGCTGGTGCGCAGGGAAACCACGCGCAGGCCGAGCCCTTCCGCGCGCGCCGCGGCGCCTTCCCAGTCGATGCACAGCTCGGCCAGGAAGCCGCTGCCCGGTTCGGAACTTTCGCTGAGTTCTTCTTCGCCCCGTTCGCCGTAGTATCCCACCGCCGAGGCGCAGACCAGCGTGCGCGGCCTGCGTTCCGGCGGCAGCGCTTCGATGCAGCGCACGATCTCCTTGGTGGAATCGACGCGGCTCGCGCGCAAAAGCGCCAGTCGCCGCCCGCTCGGCAGGCCTCCGAAAACCGGCGCGCCCGCCAGGTGCACCACCGCTTCTACGTCGGCCAGGGCGCCGGCAGGCGGCGCGAGGCCGTCCCACTCGGCGATTTCGACTCGCCCGGGAAATTCCGCTTTCACTTTTTCGAGAGAAGCAGCGCGGCGTGTCAGCAGGCGCAGGTCGTCGCCCAGCGCCGCCCGGCGCTTCACAAGCTGCGAGCCGATCATGCCCGCGCCGCCGCTGAGCAGGATTTTCATAATTCCGCCCGGGGCAGCACGCATGCTGCTGTGTTCGGGTGCGTGGTCACGTCTCGTTACGCGCGGGCAGGGGCGAACGCTTCGAAAACGGCTTCGGCTTCGTCCGGGGTGAGCGCGAGCGGCGCCAGCACCGGCGTGGTGACGCCCGCCTCCACAAAGCCCGCGAGTTGCTCGCGGCATTCTTCGGCATCGCCGATGATGGCGATGCGGTCGATCAGGTCGTCGTGCATGGCCTTGGCCACCGCTTCCCGGTCGCGCGCGGCAAAGCCCTCGGCAATGGCGCGCGCTTCCTCCGCAAAACCGCACCAGGCCAGGAACTTGTTGTACACCGGCGTCGCCAGGTACGCGCCGAAGCCCGCGCGCACCAGGGCGCGCGCCCGCGCCTTGTCGTCGGTGATGCACACCTGGAAGCGGCACACCACTTCATCCTGCTCGCCGCTTCTTCCCGCCTTTGCGGCGCCCGCGCGGTAGGCGGCCAGAATTTGCGGCATGGCGCTCTGCGGCTGGAAGTTGATAATCAGCCCTTCGCCGATCTCGCCGGCCAGGTTCAGCATCTTTTCGCGCAGCGCGGCCAGGTAAATGCGCAGCGAATGTTTAGGCAAAGCGCCGAGCCGCAGCCCGCTGGAGCGGAAGTGGCGCCCCGCGAAGTCGGTCTTTTCTCCGGCCAGTGCGCTGCGCACAATGCGCACCGATTCGCGCACGTGCCCAAGCGGCGCTTCGAAAGGGATGCCGTTCCAGTTGCCGATGATGGCGTGGCTGGAAGAGCCGAGGCCGAGCGTGAAGCGCCCTTCGGAGAGCTGGTCCAGCGTGGCCGCGCTCATCGCCAGCACCGCAGGCGTGCGGTTATAGACAGGGACGATGGCCGTGCCGAACTCCAGCCGGGAAGTCGCCTGGGCCAGGGCGCCCGCCAGCGTGAAGGAGTCCGGCCCCGAGGTTTCCGCCAGCCAGGCCGCCGGGTAACCCCACTCGTCTTCCGCGCGCCGGGCAAGTTGGATGCTCTGCCTTGCGTCGTGCACGCTGGAGGGCAGGGTGATGGCGAGTTTTCCGAGCCGGCTCATGTCGTGTTCCTTGTCAAAGGATGGCGCGCCCCCGGCGCGCCCGTCCAACAGGTGTCTGGACGCATACCCTACCGCATTTGCACGCCGCGCGTTTGCCCGTCCGGTCGTCGTCGCCCGCCGCCCGCGTCGCCGCGCCCCGGACTTGCCAACTTCCAACGGGCGTGGTCGGCGTTCGCCGCCGCCCGCGTTCGCCGCGCCGAAGGCTGCGGGGGACGCTGGGCTCACG
>CAZJXU010000134.1:0-9056 GCA_964550095.1 uncultured Spirochaetales bacterium
CCGTAGCTGATCTCGTCGTTGATGCCGTCCTGGCTCATGTTCGCCTCCTCTGAAAAGATACCGCTCGGTAAAATATGGTGGTTTCAAGGCCCTTTGTCAAGGGAATTTTACCGAGCGGGAAAAAACGGGGCATATTGGCGCGAGAATCGGCCAAATATTCCCGTTCGGTAAAAAACAGGGGGTTTGAGGCATGAAATCAAGTAAATATTACCGAGCGGGAAAAAAAGATGTATCCAGGGGCATATTTCAGGATAATATTACCGAACGGGAAAAATCCGGCCATTCTGCCCCTGAAAGCGGTCGAATATTCCCGATCGGTAAAAAACCGGTGAGGGGGCGGGGCCTCTAGGGAGGGGGGCGCCTCGAGGATCCGGGTGGCGCCTCGCGCACGGGGTCCTGGCGCCACGTCCGCCTGCAAATCCGGTATCATCCCGGAATGCTCTCCATCCTCTTCCTCTGCGCGGCGCTGTTCAGCCTGGCGCTTTCCGCCTCGGCCTGGTGGCGGCTGCGCGACATGGGCCTGCTCAACACCTTTCACTTTTTCGCCGGCTGGCTGGGCGGCGAACTGGCGCTGCAGCGCATCGTGCTCGGCGTGCTGTTCACCCTGCTGTGCGCTGCCCAGGGCGTCCTGAATACAGGCCCCGGCCAGCTGGGCCTGGCGGCCTTCAGCGCTTCCTGGCTGCTCTCGCTGGCCTGTCACATACGCAGCATCGGGGCAGGGCGGGAGGTCGCGCGCTTTGCCGCCGTAAACGATCTCGACTTGGGCGACCGCACTGTTTCTCCTGTGCACGGCCTGTTCGGCCTCTTGCGCGGCCTGCTGCGTCGTCTGCTGCGGCGCGGCGCAGCGCCGGGTCCGAAGCTGAAGCGCCTGCGCAATATCCCCTACGGCGAGTCGCTGCCCGGCGACAAGGGCAGGCGCAACCTGCTGGATGTCGTGCTGGCCGAGCCGCCCGTCGGCCCTCCGGCGGGCGCCGCCCCGCCAAGCGCCGCCCCGGCCTCCGTCGCCCCGCGTCCCGCGCTGCTGCACGTGCACGGCGGCGGCTGGGTGATGGGCAACAAGAACGAGCAGGGCAAGCCCCTGATGCGCGAACTCGCAAAGCGCGGCTGGGTGTGCTTCGACATCAACTACCGCCTTTCGCCAAAGGCCGCCTTTCCGGCGCACATCATCGACGTCAAGCGCGCCCTCGCCTTTATTCGCGGGAACGCCGAGCGCTACGGCATCGACCCGAACTTTGTATGCATCACAGGCGGCAGCGCGGGCGGGCACCTGACCGCGCTGGCTGCCCTTTCGCAGGGCGACCCCCGCTACCAGCCCGGTTTTGAAACGGCCGACACCCGCGTGCAGGCCGCGCTGCCTGTGTACGGCGTGTTCGACTGGCGCGACCGCGCGGGCGACCGGGGGCGCAACAACATGGCGCCCTTCATCGCAAAAAGCGTGATGCAGTGCGCTCCCGAGGCGGACCCGGAAGGCTGGGACGCCGCCACGCCGCTGCTGCGGGCTCTCGAAGATGCGCCGCCCATGATGGTGGTACAGGGCACGCACGATTCCCTGGTTTTTGTCGAGGAGGCGCGCACCTTCGTGAAGGCGCTCAAAGGGCGCTCCCGGCAGCCCGTGCTTTATCTCGAGCTGGAAGGCGCACAGCATGCATTCGAGGTGTTCGAGTCGGTGCGCACGGGCTGGACGGTGCTGGCGGCTTCGGCCTTCCTGGAAAAGTGCTACGCCGAGTACCGACAGCGGGGCGGGAACGCGCAGGCGCCGGGCGGGGCGCAGGCAACACAGGCGGCGCCTGTCGCTGGCGCAACCGCACAGTCCGCTTCATCCGCGCCGCCCGCAGCGACGCACGTGTCCGCTGCAGCAGCACCGAGCGCCGCGTCGCCGCAAGCGGAGACGCAGAACGCCGCCACGTTGTCAGCTTCAACCGCGCCGTCCACCACGGGCGCATCCACCGCGCCGCACGCTTCATCCGCGCCGTCCGCGTCCGACGGTCCAGGTGCGCAGGGCGCCGCCGCAACCACAGCCACGGGGGTGACATGAGCCGGCTGAATGCTTCGTTGCCGATACGACGGGTCGCCGCTGCTTTGCATCAGCAACCCGCCCCGTCCGTTGATAAGTCATCCGCGCCGCCCGCGCCCGCATCCGCCGGCAACACAGCCTAAACCCCGGGAGCACGCCGATGTCACAAAACTACCGCTACGAGCGCCTCTCCGGCCAGGACGGCGCCTTCCTGAGCGGCGAGACGCCCACCGCGCACATGCACATCGGCGGCGTTTCCGTGTTCGAGAGCGGCGATCTTGCAACCGGCGCGGGCGGCATCGACTTCCCGCGGCTGCGCGCCGCCACCGAGAGCGTGCTGCACGACATCCCCCGCTACCGCGAGCGCCTGATGTGGACGCCGCTAACAGGCAACGCGGTGTGGGTGGACGACCCGGATTTCAATCTCGACTACCACCTGCGCCACACCAGCCTGCCGAAGCCCGGCGGGCCGCAGCAGCTAAAAGCGCTGGCGGGCCGCATCATGGCGAAGCAGCTCGACCGCGAGCGCCCGCTGTGGGAGGTGTGGTTTGTCGAGGGCCTTTCGGGCGGCGAGCGCTACGCGATGATCCACAAAATTCACCACTGCATGATCGACGGCGTCTCCGGCGCGGACCTCTCGCAAATTCTCTTCAGCCTTCAGCCCGAGAGCGAAATCCCGCCGCCCGAGCCCTACGTGCCGAGGCCCTCGCCGGGCCGGGGCGAGCTGCTGCGCGACGAACTGCTGAACCGCGCGCGCATCCCCTTCGAATTGCTGCGCGGCCTGCAGAGTCTGCGCGGCGAGGGCCAGGCCGTCGCCCGCGTCCAGGCCATCCAGCGGCTGCGGGCCGTCGGCGCCCTGGTGGCCCAGGCCTTCGACCCGCCCTCCGCCACGCCCATCAACGGCCCGCTCGGCCCGCACCGGCGCTTCGACTGGCTGACGCTGCCGCTCGCCGACGTGAAAGCGCTGCGCCGCGCGGGCGATTGCACCATCAACGATGTCGTGCTGGCCATCGCATCCGGCGCCTTCCGCGAATACCTGGCGCTTCGCAGCGTTGACCCGGCGCAGCTCCAGTTCCGCGCATCGGCGCCGGTCAGCATGCGCAGCGAAGCGGAGCGCGGCACGCTCGGCAACCGCGTTTCGTCCTGGCTGCTGCGCCTGCCGCTCGAAATCGCAGACCCGCTGGAGCGCCTGCGCGCGCTGCGCGAGAGCACCCGCGCGCTCAAGGAAGAAAACCAGGCGCTGGGCGTGGAGACCATGATGCAGGTTGCGGAGTGGACGCCGCCTGTTCTGCTCTCGCTGGGCGTGCAGGCCGCGGGCGGGCAGGCCAACACCATCATCACCAATGTGCCGGGCCCGCAGTTTCCGCTTTACATGCTCGGCTCGCGCCTGCTTTACATGTACCCGATGGCGCCGCTGCTGGACGGCATCGGCGTCGCCATCGCGCTGTTCAGCTACAACGGCAAGCTGAGCTGGGGCTTCGTGGCGGACTACAACCTGCTGCCCGACCTCTCGGTGTTCGTGCGCGCCGTGCAGAGTTCCTTTGACGAGCTGGCGAAGGCGCTGGATGTGCAGACGACGGTGGATGACTTATGAACGGACGCGGTCGATCTCCGTCGCTTGGCGATGGAAACCGTCCCTGACTTGCCAACGGACGTAGTCGGTCGCTGCGACCCGGAGGCTGTACGTGAAGCTGGCTGTCACCCGTATCCGGGTATCGCACCCGGCAACCCTGACTTGCCAACGGACGTAGTCGGTCGCTGCGGCCCGGGGGCTGTACGTGAAGCTGGCTGTCACCCGTATCCGGGTATCGCATCCGGCAAGCTCGCAAGAAACGACTGGGCGGTCCGCGGCCACGGCCGTTGATAATGCACGGTCGCGCTCGCCCGGCGTTTAGGTACAAGCCGACATCCCTATCCTATACTGCCGTCATGACGACTCCGACTCCTGTACCCGCCTCCCTGCCGAATTCCGATGATGCGCTGCTGCTCATCGACAACCCGGCCTGCAGCAAGTGCCGGGCCGCCAAGCAACTGCTCGAGGCGCGCGGGCTTTCCTTCGCCGTGCGCCCTTACCTGGAGCAGCCCCTCACGCGGGAGGAGCTGGCGGAGCTGGGCCGCCGCCTGGCGCTGCCGGCCCGCGCCTGGCTGCGCGCAGCGCCGGATGCATGGGCGGAGCAGCGCCTCGACGAGAACTCCACGGACGAGCAGATACTGGACGCCATGGCGGCAGAGCCGGCGCTCATCCAGCGCCCGATCCTGGTGCGCGGCATGCGGGCCATGCTGGGCCGTCCTCCCGAGGCGCTGCTGAAACTGCTGCCCTGACTTGCCAACTTGCCAGCGAACGTGGCCTGTGTCGTCCTGAATCGGGGTGGGCCGCAGCTTGGGGCGGCCCACCGTGCCGACGCCCGTTGCGGGCGTCCGTGACGTTCGACCCGGCATGTGGCAGAGGCCGCCGGGGTTGATACGGGCTCTGGGTTCACGGGGCTCGGCCTGGTTACAGGACCGTGGCGGGCGTGCAGAGTTGCCTGGCGGCTGCGGGACCGCAGGACCGCCCACCCGCAGCGCCCGTCCGGGGCAGCGCCGCCGCCCCCGTTGGCGGGGCTGATTCCCCGGTCGGCGCGGGGGGCAGGGGGGGCCGAAAGGGCCGAACCGGGCCTTTTGCCGCCCGGCGGCGGAAAGCGCCGTGGTGGAAAACGCCACTCCCGCCTGCCGGGCAGGGGTGCTATGATGCCGCCCCGGAGGGCCGGTGTGCGCTCCGGGCGTACGGCGGGGTCTCGCAGGGAGGGGAGACTCCCCCCGGCGCACTTTGTTATCGTAAGCGCGGGCCTGCGCAGGCGCCGCCCGCCGTTCGGAACAGGGGACCAGCAGCCCGGCCCAGGCGGTCGCAGCGCAGGCCGGGCGTTCAGCAGCACGGGGGACAATTCGATGAAGTTCACAGCCGCTCACCTGCAGGCTCGCGCGCATTGCAGTGCCGGCGTTTTGCGCCAGGTGCGCGCGGGGGCTGAAGCCGGGGCGGCTTCGCTGCTGCACAAGGGGCTGCAGCTTCGCCCCGCCTTTTCGCTGCTGCTCATGCAGGCTGCATTGCTGCTCGCCCTGGCGCTCCCTGCGGGCGAAGCGAACGCGCAGCCTGCCGATCCCGACACCCTGGGCATCACTTCCGATGGCGACGGCAGGTTCGGGAATACGCTGACGGTGACGGGCGTGGATGCTGCCTGGCCTGATGTGATGGGTGCAGCGGGAGCCTTTGGAGCGTCGCCGGGAGCGCACCTGATCACCTGGCTTCGTTGTACAGAATCGGACTGCAGTACCCTGCCGACAGGGGGCGAGGTCACAGGCTTTGTTCTTAATATCGGAAGTCTGACCCATGTGCTGGGGTCAGAGCAGACAGACGGATTCCTTACGGCGACTGCCCAGGACGGCGACTACATTCTGGTTACGGCATCGGTACGAGGCGCCAGCGTGACAGAGGGGAGGGAAATAACCCGCGCCATCTACGGCCCGGTCTGCGCCGACACCGCGGCTGCCTGCAGCGCCGCGCAGGTGTTTCCGGCGCCGCAGACGATGCCCGACCCGCCTGCGCCGGAAGAACCGGCGGACCCCGCCAATCTGGTCCTCTCCGGCGAGGGCAGAGTGGGCACCACGCTGACGGCGTCGGGCGACAACCTGGATGCGAGCTGGTCGTTGAGCGGCATGCAGGTCACTATGGCCACCGCCGATTCGAACGTAGTTGCCTGGACGCGCTGCGATGCGAACGACTGCAGCGATGTAACACGGGCCAACGCTTTGACGAAGAGCATCAATGCGGCCACCGGCTCGCTGACCTACGAGCTGGCTGCCGCCGACGAAGACAAGTACATCCGCTTCCAGGCGTTGAATCTGCCGACCGGGTTTTCGGACCTGACGGGCGGAACCGCGGAAGAACTGGCCTCCGTCATCTTCGGCCCGGTTCTTCCGGCGCAGACGTCGGAAGAACCGGAACAGCCCGCGCCCGAAGTGCCCGAGGCGCCGGAAGAACAGCCCGAGCAGCCGGAGCCGCCCGACACGGGCGGCCCGCAAGAAGGCGCGGGAGACAACCCCTCCACCATCACCATCACCTCCACCGGCACCGGCAAGCTCGGGGAAACGCTGACGCTGACCGGCGTGGATGCCGGCTGGCCCACTGTGATGGGCGTGGCCGCGGCCGCGGGCGCGCAGCCGGGAGCCCGCCTGCTCACCTGGCTGCGTTGCGAAGTGGCGGACTGCTCCGACACGGACGCGCTTTCGGGGCTCGCCGTGGCGCCAAGGACCCTTGCGGTCGGCCCCCTGTCCTACGTTCTGGGTTCGCCGGCGCCGGTACCGGGATTTTCGGGGGCTGCCGAGGCCGGTGACTACATCCTGGTTACGGCAGCGGAAGTGGGCCCCGGTGGTCTGAGTGACCTGACGGAGCTGGCCCGCGGCATCTTCGGCCCGATCTGCGCCGCCGCCGCACCCACTTGCGCCGCCACGCAGTTGGAAGGGGGCGCGCCGCCGGACGACACCGGAACGCCTTCCGAGGCCACCTCCATCACCGTTACCGGCACAGAGCTCAGCACGCCCCCCGCAGCGACCGGCTACTACAGGACCACGGACGTGATCGATGTCACCCTGACCTTCAGCGCCGCGGTGGATGTCGATACCACGGGCGGCACGCCCCACGTCATCATCGATATAGGCGATCAGCAGCGCCAGGCCGCATACACAGGCGGCTCGGGCGGCATGGCGCTGGTCTTCGCCTACGAGGTCGTGGCCGAAGACGAAGACGTAGACGGCATCACGCTGCGCGCGAACTCCCTGGCCCTGAACGGCGGAACCATCACCGATGCGTCGGGCGCGCTGCCGGTGGAGAGCGACTTCGCCGCCATCGAAACGGACTCGCAGACCGTGAACGCCGAGCCGCCCCCGCGCAACCTGATGCTGAGCGGCGACGCCGTGCAGGGCGTCACGCTGACGCTGGCCGGCGACAACATCGACGCAGACTGGCCGACGCTCACCGGGGCCGAACTTCGAGCCGACACATCAGGCAACGCCATCCTGTGGCAGAGCTGCGCGGACGCCACGTGCACGGGCGTGGACGACGTGATGGACACGCGAAGCAACCTGTTCGCAGGCACGG
Organism: uncultured Spirochaetales bacterium; assembly: GCA_964550095.1. Classification (GTDB taxonomy): domain Bacteria; phylum Myxococcota_A; class UBA9160; order UBA9160; family UBA6930; genus JAHRAN01. The sequence goes on from CAZJXU010000134.1 coordinate 7,146, forward strand.
GCGAACTGGAATACACGCCGGTCGAAAGCGACGTGGGCCGCTACATCCGTGTGTCGGTGTACACCGGCAACATCAGCGAGTTCTTCGAGGGCGACGCCGTGCTCTGGGGCCAGCGCGTGGTCGGCCCGGTGGCGCTGCCGGACACGGGCCCGCCGCCTTCGCCGAACCTGCGCCTTATTGGCGACCCCGAGGTGAAGGGCACGCTGACGCTGGCCGGCGTGAGCCGCGCGTGGTCGGCTATCGATCAGGACGACCTGGAAGACGGGCTGATCGGCAACGTCATCCTGTGGCAGAGCTGCGCGGACCCCGCGTGCACGGGCGTGGGGCCGGAAGACGAGGCAAACCTCTTCGCCAACACGGGCAAACTCAGCTACACGACGGTGCGCGCCGACCTCGGCCGCTACATCCGGGCGTCGCTGTTTTTCGGCAACCGCGCCGCGTTTTTCGCAGGCACGGCCACGCCAGCCGGCCAGGCAGTCTCCACCCGGATACTTGAGACCGGCCAGCCCGCGGAAAACCGGGCGAAAATGCAGAAGAACACGGAGGGCGCGCTGGCCTCGGTGGGACGCACGCTGGTCGCCACCTCGCTGGACGTAATCGGCTCGCGCTTTTCGCAGCCCGCCCCTTCTGCAAAGGGCGGCGCCGGTGGCGGCGGCGATGCTCCCGTGATTGGCGGGCAGAGCCTGGACCCGGAAGCGGGGACGGCAGGCATGCTGCGCAGCGCAGCACAGATGCTGGGCGTCAGGCTGCCCGTTTCCTCCGCGCCCGCCGCGCCGGTTCTCAGCCCGATGGGCCCGGCGAACCCGAACCCGGCATCGGCGGGCGGTTCATTCGCCGCCGGGGCTGCGCACGCGCCACTCGGCGCGCCCAGCAGCATCGCCTTCGGGCCGACCGACGCTGCGCACGGCCCGGGCGGGCAGCCGCATCAGCAGGCTCAGCATTGGCACGCGCCTTCCACCCGGCAGCTTCTTGCAGGCAGCTCCTTTGAATTCGCCCTGGATGGCGGCGGCGGCCTGGCCGGCCTGATGACTCGGGGAGAAGGACGCCTTGCAGTCTGGGGCCGGGGCTCCGCGGGCGGCTTCCAGGGCAGCCCGGAAGCGGGCGCCTCCATTGACGGCGATCTGGTCGCGGGCCATCTGGGCATCGACTACCGCAGCGACAAGGTGGTGGTGGGCCTCGCACTCGGCCGCAGCGAGAGCGACGTGGATTTCAGCTACCGGAAGGCGCCCTGCTGCACGCCGGATTCCATCGACCTCGGGGCGGCCGACAGCCAGGCCCTGGGTGAAGAAGTGGAATACCTGCTGGAAACGCGGGTCACCACCGTGCAGCCCTACCTGAACTTCACGCCGCGCCCGGGCCTCAGCGTTTTCGGCGTGATGGGCTACGGCATCGGCGAGGTGATGCTGGCCGGGGAGGGCGCGCAAGGCGAAGCGGACCTGGAGCTGCGCATGGCGGCGCTGGGCGTGAGCAACGAGGTGTCCCGGCCGAGCGATGTTTCCCGGCTGCTGGTTAAGGGCGACCTGGCTCTGGTGCAGATGGAAACGGACGCCTTCTTCAGCTTTGAGGGGCTCGAAAAGGTGCGCGCGGACTACCGGCGCCTGCGCGTGGCGCTGGCCGGCGAAACCCGGCTGCACCAAATGGAGACGGGCGGCGGCGGCCTGTATGGCGAGCTGGAAGTGGCGGGGCGCATCGACAGCGGCGATGCAGAACGCGGCGCCGGCATGGAAGTGGCGGGCGGGCTCAGCGTGCTGGACCCGCGCATCGGGCTGGAGATCACGGCGCGCGGGCGCCTGCTGGTCGCCCACAACGATGCGGACTTCGAAGAGTGGGCTGCCGGGCTGGACATCCGCCTGGACCCGGGCGCGCACGGCGGCATGCAGCTCACGCTGGCCCCAGGCTGGGGCGACATGC
>CAZJXU010000135.1:0-2988 GCA_964550095.1 uncultured Spirochaetales bacterium
GCTTACGACGGCGCCACTCTTGAGGCCGCCAAGGCCGCGCTCGCCTTCGGCAGCGAACACGGCATGGAAGAGAGCATGCGCTTCGAGGAGCGCACCTCGGCCGAACTGCGCAACAAAGCCACGCGATAGGGCGCCGCCCGCTCCGGGCAGCGTTCGACCACGACAGTTGATAAGGCGGTCGCCGAACTGCGCGCCGCGGCCGCCGCCCGCGTGAGGCAGCGGTCGGCCACGACAGTTGGCAAGGCGTCTGCAGAGCGGCGCGCCGCGGCCGCCGCCGGAACGGGCAAGAAGGCATGAAGCCCGCGCCGCGGCCGCGCACGCACGGGCCGCACGCCGCATCACCGCAGCGCTGCGTCACGTTTGACCGGTTCGCTCGCCGCTGCATCGCGGCCCGGCGCCGCCGCATCGCCTTTGACCGCCGCGCACGCCCTGCGCCGAATTCAGGAGCCCTTCGGTTTTTGCGGCGTGAAGGGATTCGGCCGCTCGAGCGCCGGCCGGAAACTCTGCTCCATTTCCTGGATGGCCTCGTCCAGATCCCAGACGCCGTCCTTGACGACCTGCCTTGTCATCACCGGGTTGGAGAACAGGCCGATGGACCCGTTGCCGCTCTCGATGATGCGGCCGTTCAACCAGTCGCTCTGCTCCATGGCCAGGTACAGCACCGGGGGCGTCACGTTGGCGACGGAGATGCGCGGATTGTCCGGGCTGTAGTTCATCACCGTCGCCTTGCCTTCCAGGCTCGCGGTCATGCGCGTGTATGCGACAGGTGCGATGCAGTTGGCGCGCACCCCGTAGCCGGCCAGCGCGTTGGCGCAGGAAAAGGTGAGGCCGACGATGCCCATCTTGGCCGCTGCGTAGTTGGGCTGGGTGGGGGAGCCGTACAGCCCCGAACCCGAGACGAAGTTGATCAGCCGGTATTGCCCGCCGCGGTTTTCGCGCCACCAGGCGGCGGCGTGGCGGGTGGTGTTGAAGGTTCCCTTCAGGTGCACGGCGAGCACGGAGTCCCACTGCTGCTCGTCCATCTTGAAAATCATGCCGTCCCGGATGATGCCCGCGACATTCACCAGGATGTCCAGCCGGCCGAAGGCATCGACGGCGCTCCCGATCAGCCGGGCGCAGGCGTCGAAATCGGTGACGTCGCCGTGGTCGGCCAGCGCCCGCCCGCCGGCCGCGGTTATCGCCTCGGCCGTTTCTGCAGCCGGCCCGGCATCCGCGCCGCCCCCCTCCATGGGGGCACCCAGGTCGTTCACCACCACCGCCGCGCCCTCTGCTGCAAAGCACTCGGCCACCGCGCGGCCGATGCCGCGCCCGGCGCCGGTAATCACCGCCACCCGTCCGTCCAGTTTGCCCATCTCGCCGGCTCCTTTCGCCTCTTGACGGGCAGCGCGCCCGCCCCCGGACTGTAGCGATAGCGACGGGACGCGCCCCCGCCGGTCCAGACCGTGTTTGAGCGAAGCCGGCGCCCCGCGCCTGGGTCCGCCGCTCCTGAGAAAACGCCCCGAGGTGTGAACCAATTCACAGCCCCCACCGTCGTCGCTCCGAAAAAACGCCCCGAGGTGTGAACCGGTTCACACCTGCCAGTGTGCGCGCCCCGAAAAAACCTCCGAAGTGTGAAGCAGTTCACACCTGCCGCCATCGGAAACCGGCGCTCCGGCGAAAATATTTCAAAAAAACGACATAAATTGTGAAACAGTTCACAGCAAGCGCCGTCGGAACGCGGCATCATTCCCCGGCCCCTGCATTCATTCGTCCGCCCGGCTGGCCCGGCGAAGTCGGATGGGGGCTCGTCCCGCACCGGAGTCGTGCTCATGAAATACATGGTTCTCGTGGTCGGCGCGCGCCGCGGACTCGCCAAAGCCCTGAAGTCGGGGCTTGCGGCGGCGGGCTACGAGGTCATCGAGGCGGCGGACGGCAGCGAGGGCTGGCGGCGCTTCAAGCAAAGCGCCCCCGACCTCGTGTTTTCCGAATTCTCCTTGCCGGATGCGGACGGCATCACCCTGCTCGGCAAGGTGCGCAGCGCTTCCGAGACGGCGCCCTTCGTCATGTTCAGCAGCCAGGGCGAGATCGAAGACGTCATTACCGCGCTGAAAAGCGGCGCGGACGACTTCCTGGTGTCCGAAGCCGGTGACATTTCCCGGCGCGCGGTGCCGCTCACCCGCAGGCTGATCCGCTCTCCCCGGGGCGCCGGCCAGGTGGAGCTGGAGAGGCGCCTGCCCGGCCGCAGCGATCCCATGGTGCGGGTGCGCGAGCGAATCGCGGCGCTGGCGCACCTGTCGGACCCGGTGCTCATCAGCGGCGAGCCCGGCAGCGGTCGGCAGACCGCGGCCCGGGCGCTGCACCGGCTCGCCGCCGCCCGCCACCCCATTGTCGTCTGGCGCGCGGAAGAGCTGAGCAAGTTGCCGCAGCCACCCCGCGTCGGCAGCGTGTACGTGCAAAACGTCGAACGGCTCGCGCCGGCCCTGCAGCGCGAATTGTTTGAAGAACTGGAGGCCGGGCAGGGAGGCGGCATCCCGGTGCGCTGGCTGGTCGGCGCCGAGCCGAAGCTGGATTTGCGCGCCGAGGCGCTGGGCTTCGACACACGCCTGGCGCGCCTGCTGGGGCGCTTTGAAGTGAGCATGCCCGCATTGCGCGAGCATCCCGAAGACATTCCCCAGCTCACGCGCGCACTCGCCGAAACCATCGGCAAGCGCATCTCGCGCCGCGTGTACCTGAACGACGAAGCGCTGGCGCGGCTGCGGGAGGAAACCTGGTCGGACAACGTGACTGGATTGAAAACCGTGGTCGAAAAGCTGGTTGCCTTTTCGACGCGGGAGGAGATCGGCATCCACGAGGTGCGCGAGGTGCTGGGCGAGGTGCGCACCAGCGTGGAGAGCATCCGCGACCAGGAAGCCCGGGGCCGGCGCGAGCGGCTGCTGTCCGCCCTGAAGCAGACCGGGGGGCACATCACCCGCACGGCAGAACTGCTGGGCTGCAGCCCAGCAGTTCTGC
>CAZJXU010000136.1:0-1943 GCA_964550095.1 uncultured Spirochaetales bacterium
CTGCAGCTCCGGCGGCGCGTAGGCGGAAGGCTCGCCGAGCTTCACGTAGCGCTGGCTTTGCTGCTCCGTGTTGTAGAACGGGAAGTTGTGCAGGAAGCACCAGGCCAGCTGCCGCGAAATCCCCGAGAGTGCGAACTCGAAGGTGGCGTGTTGATACACCGTGTGGTGGCCGCCATCGTAGGTGAGCGGGCCGATGCGCGCGCGCTGCCCTTCGTTGATTTCGTCCGCATCGATCACCCGCTTCGAGTAGCAGGTGCGCGCCGCGGCAATGGCGTCGTCGTAAGGAACGTGAAAGGCGTTCCGCAGCCGAACTTCGGGCTCTTGCGCGAATGTCTGCTGCACTTCGTGGACTCCTGTTTACATGCATCGCGCACTTCCCCGCGGTTCTTGCGAGTGCGCGGCCTCTCACGCCGGTCGATGCAGATGGTACCCCATCCACCCGGCGGGCGGCCAAGTGCGAAACGGGACGCCGGTGGGCCGGGATGCAAGTGCGATCCCGGGAATAAAACGGCGTCTCAAAGCGACCGTGTCCTGCCGAGAGGCCGGGGGCGAAGCCAGGGCAGGCGCTCGTGTCGGGGCGCGCGGAACAGGGCGCGGGGCCAGGGCGCGAACCCGGCGCTGGCAGGGGGGTATCGTCGGTGGCGGGCGGCCCGCAGCCGAAGGGGCGGAGATTTGGAATACTCTCCAGCCCTCATGGCGGAGGGGCGGCGCCGGCCGGCCCGGCGCTCCGTGTGCACTTCGCCTGCCCCCCGACTGCCCCCGCCTCATGGCGCGAGCGAGACTCGAAAAACCGACCCACCACCATCTCACCCGCGAGCGAGACCCGACAGATGAAACTCGAAGACCTGAAAGAGAACGTAGAAGTGCGCGGAATCCTTCCGGATGGCCCGGTGCGCGTTGTCAACATCAAGTGGATTGGCGATAACGACCTCGAACTCACCTACAAAAACCCGGATGGGCGAGTCGGCAACCTGATGCTTGGCCGGGAGGACGAGCCAAGGCTGGAAGTCGCCGAAGGCAGGCGCGCCTGGAGCTTTGACGGAGACGGCGAGTTGTTTCGACTCGCATCCGAAGCGCAGCGCATCCGCCTGGCGCACCTCTTCGACCCCCTGCTGGCAGTCCACACCTCCGACGTGGAGCCGCTGCCGCATCAAATCCGGGCTGTTTATGAATGCATGCTGCCCCGGCAGCCGCTCCGCTTCCTGCTCGCCGACGACCCCGGCGCCGGCAAAACCATCATGGCCGGCCTGCTGATCAAGGAACTGATGGCCCGGGGTGACGTGCAGCGCTGCCTGATCGTATGCCCCGGCGCCCTGGTCGAGCAATGGCAGGACGAGCTTCACCGTCGCTTCGACCTGCCCTTTCAAATCCTCACCAACGACCAGCTCGAAGCCGCGCAAAGCGGCAACTGGTTCCTGGAGAACGACCTGGTTTTGGCGCGCCTCGACAAACTCTCGCGCAACGAAGAAGTCCAGGAAAAACTCGACATACCGGAATGCCACTGGGACCTCGTGGTATGCGACGAAGCGCACAAAATGTCGGCTGGCTATTTCGGAAAAGCAGGCGAAATCCGATACACCAAACGCTACCGCCTCGGCGAGATGCTTTCAAAACTGACGCGCCACTTCCTGCTGCTGACCGCCACGCCGCACAACGGCAAAGAAGAAGACTTTCAACTCTTCATGCGCCTGCTGGACGCCGACCGTTTCGAAGGCCGCTTCCGGGACGGCGTTCACAACGTCGACATCTCGGACATGATGCGCCGGGTCATCAAGGAAGAGCTGGTGAAGTTCGACAATACACCCCTGCTCCCTCAGCGCATTGCCTACACGGTTCCGTACAAGCTCTCCGGTGAAGAAATGGAGCTGTACGAACAGGTAACGGAATATGTACGGCAGGAATTCAACCGCGCCGATCAGATCGAAAACGGCCGGCGCAAGGGC
>CAZJXU010000137.1:0-4595 GCA_964550095.1 uncultured Spirochaetales bacterium
GACTACTTTCCAAAGGACGGCCTGGTGTTCCTCGACGAGAGCCACGCCACCGTCCCGCAGATCGGCGCCATGTACAAGGGCGACCGCGCGCGCAAGGAGACCCTGGTCGAGTACGGCTTTCGCCTGCCCTCTGCACTGGACAACAGACCGCTGCGCTTTGAAGAGTGGGAAGCACGCGCCCACCAGCGCATCTATGTTTCGGCCACGCCCGGCGATTACGAGCTGAAACACAGCGAAGGCGAGGTGGTGGAGCAGATCATTCGCCCCACCGGCCTGGTGGACCCGCAGGTGGAAGTGCGGCCTGCAAGGGGCCAGGTGGACGACCTGCTGGAAGAGGTGCGTGCGCGCGCCAAGGCGGGAGACCGGGTGCTGGTGACCACGCTCACCAAGCGCATGGCCGAAGAACTCACAAAATACTACGAAGAACACGGCGTGCGCGTGCGCTACCTGCACAGCGACATTCACACCATCGAACGCACCGAGATCATTCGCGAGCTGCGCGAGGGCGCCTTCGACGTGCTGGTCGGCATCAACCTGCTGCGCGAAGGGCTGGACATCCCCGAGGTCTCCCTGGTCGCCATTCTCGATGCCGACAAGGAGGGATTCCTGCGCTCCACGCGCTCTTTGATCCAGACCATCGGGCGCGCCGCGCGCAACGTGCGGGGGACCGTGCTGCTCTACGCCGACCAGGAGACGCGCTCCATCCGGGAGACCATGGCCGAAACCGAAAGGCGCAGGAACGCGCAGATCGCATACAACAAAAAGCAGGGCATCACGCCGCAGAGCGTGCGCAAGGCGATCTCCAGCCTGCGCGATTCGATCTGGGAGGCGGACTACGTCACCGTGCCCACCGCCGCCGAGCAAAGCGCGCCGCCCGTTTCCGCCGAGGAGCGCCCGGAAATGCTCGCCGCCCTGCGCGAAGAGATGCAAAGCGCCGCCGATGCGCTCGAATACGAACGCGCCGCAGAACTGCGGGATCGCATTCGCGCGCTGGAAGAGGCGGAGCTTCGTTTCGGGTGAAGGCGCACGGGCTCGAGGAACGCCTGGCCGCGCTTCCCGCCGCGGCGGGCGTGTACCTGATGAAGGGCGCCCGGGGCAGGGTGCTCTACGTCGGCAAGGCTGCAAACCTGCGCACGCGCGTGCGCTCCTACTGGAACGCGGGCGCGGGCGACCGCGTGCTGATCCCCAAGCTGGCGCCCAGGGTCGAAGACATAAGCGTGCTGGCTACGGCCAACGTGAAAGACGCGCTGCTGCTCGAGAACGAACTGATCAAGCAGTACAAGCCGCCCTTCAACCTGCAGCTTCGCGACGACAAGCAGTACCAGGGGCTGCGCCTGGATAAAAATGCGCCGTGGCCGCGCCTTCACAAGGTGCGGCGCTTCAAGAAAGACGGCGCGCTCTACTTCGGCCCCTACACCCGGGGCATGGACCTGCGCCGTGTGCTCGCGCAACTGCAGAAGATCTTTCCGCTGCGCACCTGCAGCGACGGCGTGTTTCGCGATTACAAGCGGCGCGGTCGCCCCTGCATCGAATACGAAATGAAGCGCTGCCCGGCCCCCTGCGTGGATTTGATCGACAAGGCCGACTACGACAAGCTGGTGCAGGGCGTGGAACTCTTTTTGCGCGGGCGCACCGGCGACCTGGCTGCGAAGCTCACCGCGCGCATGAAGCAGGCCGCCGCCGAGCAGAACTTCGAAGAGGCCGCAGAGCTTCGCGACCGGCGCGAGGCGCTGCTTGCAACCCTGGAGCGCCAGCAGATCGTCAGCGGCGCCGAGGTCAACCGCGACGTGTTCGGCCTGGCGCGCCGGGGCGGCGAACTTGTCATCCAGGTACTGCACGTGCGCGAGGGCAGGGTGATCGGCGCCTCGGACCACGCATTCTCCCGGGTCGAAATCGACGACGCCGCGGCGCTCAGCTCCTTTCTCGGCCAGTACTACGTGGGCGGCGCCGAGCGGCAGCTTCCGGGCGAGCTGCTGCTCTCCGTGGACCCTGCCGACGAAGGCGCCCTGGCCGTCCTGCTCTCCGAGCGGGCCGATGCGCGCGTGCTGCTGCGCGCGCCAAGCCGCGGCCCGGCACGCGAGCTGGTGGCGCTGGCCGAGCGCAACGCAGAACTCACGCTCACGCAGAAAATCGAAGCGCGCGCGAGCATCGAGGGCGCGCTCGAAGAGCTGAAGCAGCGCCTCGCTCTCACGCGCATGCCCCGGCGCATCGAATGCTACGACGTCTCGCATCTCTCGGGCACGCTGGCCGTGGCGAGTCGCGTGGTGTTCGATGCGGGCCTGCCGCACAAACAAGGCTACCGCCGCTACCGCATTCGCGACGCGGCTGCTGGGGACGACCTGGCCTGCATGCGCGAAGTGCTTGGGCGCCGGCTGGCGCGGCGTGAAGAAGAACCGCTGCCGGACCTGATCATGCTGGACGGCGGGCGCGGCCAACTGGGCGTGGCAGACGCATTGCTGCGCGATGCGGGCATCGAACTCGACCGCATCGGCCTGGCCAAGCAGCGAGACGAAGAAAGCGCAGCGCCCCGCGTGAAGCGCGGCGGCGGGCTCAAGGCGGAGCGCGTGTTTTTGCCGGGGCGCAAAAACCCCGTGCTGCTGCCCAGCAGTTCACGCGCCCTGCTTTTGCTGCAGCGCGTGCGCGACGAAGCGCACCGCTTCGCCATCACCTTTCAGCGCGAGCTGCGGCGCCGGGTCAGCCTCACTTCCATCCTGGAAGAGATCCCGGGCATCGGCCCGCAAAAACGCCGCGCGCTGCTGCGCACCTTCGGCTCCCTGAAGCGAGTGCGCGAGGCGGACGCGGAAGCGCTGACTGCCGCGCCCGGCATCTCCGCCGCGGATGCCGAGGCCATTCGCGATTTTTTCCAGGCGTTGGCGGATGTGTCGTCCTAAATTGTGGCTGGCCGTAGGTTGGGGCGGCCAGCCCTATCGGCCACGCAACCAGCAGCCAATCTCGCACGGTTGCCACGGTCTGTGTAAGGTATCAACTGCGTGGCAGACCGCAGATCGGGGCGGCCGATCGTGCCGACGACCGCTATGGACGTCCGTGCCGGTAGCCAATACCGCACGGCTGAAGCGGCTCGCCGCCAGGCCGAAGCCCGGAAAAGGAGAGGGCTTCGAAACTGTCCCTCGCGTCCGGCCCGGGCGGCGCCGCTGAAGGCATGCCCTCGCCCGGAATTCTGGTAACGTATCCGGACAGGGACTGAGGTACCCGGTCGCCTCCCCAGGTCGCCGCGGCCCAGGCGGCGGTCGGCAGGCCCCGCTCGCTGATAAATCGCCCGCCTCCGCCCAAAGGACTCGCATCATGCCCAGCAAAGAACTGCCGATCGGCATCCAGAATCTCCGCGAAGTCCGCGAAAGCGGCTACTACGTGGACAAGACCGCCTTTGCGAAGCTGCTGATCGACAAGGGAAAGCACAACTTCCTCTCCAGGCCGCGGCGCTTCGGCAAGAGCCTGTTCGTCGATACCCTGCAGGAGCTGTTCGAGGGCAAGGAGGAACTGTTCCGGGGGCTTTACATCCACGACAAGTGGGACTGGGGCGTGGAACACCCGGTGCTGCGTTTCAGCTTCGGGGGCGGCGACTTCAACAAGCCTGGTGAACTTCAAAAGAACCTCCCGGAGCAGTTGACGGACCTCGAAGACGACTTCAAAGTGAAACCGAAGCACGAGACCGTGGCGAGACGGTTCGCCTACCTGATCAGGAAGATCGCCGAGGAAAAGAAGCAACCCGTCGTCATCCTGGTGGACGAATACGACAAGCCCATCCTCGATGCTATCGGGACGCCGAAACTCGCGGAGGCGAACCGCGATACACTGCGCGGCTTCTACGCAACCATCAAGGACTGCGAAAAGAACATCCGCTTCAGCTTCCTGACCGGGGTGAGCAAGTTTTCGAAGGCTGGCCTGTTCTCGGGGCTCAATAACCTGCGCGACATTACGTTGAAGCCGGAGTTTTCGTCGATCTGCGGCTACACGGAAGATGATCTCGACGCCGTATTCGCAAAGGAACTCGAGGCCTTCGACCGGGAGAGGATCAAGAAGTGGTATAACGGCTACAACTGGTGCGGCCCGGAGAAGGTGTACAACCCTTTCAGCATCCTGCTCCTGTTCGACAATCACGATTTCGGTTCGTGGTGGTTCCACACCGGCACTCCCACCTTCCTGTTCGAAGTGCTGAAGCAGCAGCGCGAGGGCCTCGGCACGCTGGGGCTCGAGGGCATGAGCGCAAACGACAATCTGCTGTCCGCCTTCGACATCGGAAACATGGAGGTAGAGGCCCTGCTGTTCCAGACGGGCTATTTGACCATCGACCGCGTGGAGGAGGACGAGGAGGAAGAAGGCGGGAAGCGCTACATCCTGGACTACCCGAACATGGAGGTGCGCCGGAGCCTGAACGAGCGGCTGCTGCGCGCCCTGACGAAAAAGGGTGCCCGTGTCGATAAACTGTCCGGCAACATCCGCAAGGCGCTGCAGGGGCGTGATGCCAAAGCCATGAAGGCTGGGGTGCACGCGCTGTTCGCCAAACTTGCCAACGACGTGTACCGGAACAATGACCTCGCCACCCTGGAAGGGCACTACGCGAGCGTCATCTATGC
>CAZJXU010000138.1:0-13072 GCA_964550095.1 uncultured Spirochaetales bacterium
GCGCCGCGCGCTCCCGGGCAACAGCGTCGCGCGCCTCCCGGGCAACACGCCGCCGCAAGCAGAAGGAATCCACCATGAAAGACTTCCTGGTTCGCTGGGCGATTTGCGCGCTGGGCCTGTGGGTTGCATCCGGGGTCGTGCCCGGCTTCGAGGTACGCGCGGCGGCCGACCTGTTCCTTGCAGCCTTGCTGCTGGGCGTCATCAACGCTGTCGTGTGGCCGATCGCAGTCCTGCTCACGCTCCCCCTGACGCTGCTGACGCTGGGTCTGTTCCTGCTGGTGGTGAACGCCGCCATGCTCAGTCTGGTGGCGTACCTGCTGCCCGGCGTGCAGCTCGCAGACTTCTTCTCGGCCTTCTTCGCTGCGCTCCTGGTCAGCGTGGTGGGGGTGTTCGTTTCGCAGTTCGTCGGCAGGCGGCAGCACCGCATGGCCGTGCTGACGGTGCACCGCCGCGGCCCCCGTCTTTAACTGTTTGTGGCGCCCGCGCCGCGGGCCGTCGCCTTCACCCAACCATCACCGCACTTTCACAACCTTCACAAGGGAGCATGCATGCGCTTCACCTTCGCCGAGTCCATGTGCGACCCCGGCCAGTACCTTCCGCTCGCCGTAGCGGCGGAGCAGGCGGGCTTTCACTCCTTCACCGTTCCCGACAGCATCTTCTACCCCAGGGAATCGAACAGCCTCTACCCCTACACGCCGGACGGCAACCGCGCGTTTCTCGAAGACAAGCCCTTCATCGAGCCCTTCGTGCTGTGCGCGGCACTGGCCGGCGTCACCGAAAAACTGCGCTTTACGACATTCGTGGTGAAGCTGCCGATGCGAAACCCGGTGCTGGTCGCCAAGCAGGCGACGTCACTGGCGGTGATTTCGAATAACCGCTTCGTGTTCGGCGTGGGCCTCTCGCCCTGGCCGGACGATTTCAGGGTGCTGGACATTCCCTGGGAAGGCCGCGGGCGCCGCCTCGATGAAATGATCGAGATTCTGCGCGGGCTGGAGACGGGAGAATACTTCGAGCACCACGGAGAGCATTTCGACATCGAGCCGATCAAGCTCTGCCCTGCGCCCACCCTGCCCATTCCCGTCCTGATAGGAGGGCACTCCGAAGCGGCGCTGCGCCGCGCGGCGCGCGTAGGGGACGGCTGGATGCACGCGGGGGGCGGCGCGGCAGCCGACCTGGACGACGCGCTTTCGCGCCTCGCCGAATACCGGCGCGAATACGGAACCGAAAAGCGTCCCTTTGAGATTCACGTGATTTCCATGGAGGCGTACCAGGTGGACGGAATACGCCGCCTGGAAGACAAGGGCGTGACGGATGTCATCGTCGGCTTCCGGGACGCCTACCAGGCGGATGCCATGACTCTGGCGCAGAAGCAGGATGCGCTGAAAGCGTATGCCGACATGGTCATCGCCAAGGTCGGCGAAGAAGCGAAGTGACTTGTCAGCGAACGGGGCCGGTCGCAGTTCCCGGCGGGCGTCGATACGGCGGGTCGGCGGTACGGTCTGCCGGCAGCCGGTCGGTCCGTCCGTTGGCAAGTTGCGGCCACGATACACCCATCATTCTCATGGAGGCTTGACGGATGCAACATTCGGATGCTTGTGACAACCGGTCGCTGCGGTCGATCCTGTCGCCGCGGCCCACCGCATCGACGCTGCGTACCCTTTTCGCGTGCCTGGCCTTGCCTGCGGCGTTGTGTTTCGCGGCGTCGCTCGCTGCGCAAACTGCAGGCGGCGAGCTGGCGGCGCTGGCGCAGCGCGAGACGGTGCAGGTGTTCACGGTGGATGCGGACGGCATGCAGCGCGAGACCACCATCTGGATCGTGACGCTGGAGGGCGCCGTGTATATCCGCACCAGTGATAGCAGCGCCTGGGGCGACAACGCAGAGCGCAGCAGCAGCATCGGCCTCGGCGGCGATGATGAGATGACGCTGCGGGTACGCCACGAGGCCGTCACAGGACCGGAGGCGCGGACCAGGGTGATTGCGGCCTTCCGGGAGAAGTACGGCCTTTCGGACGCCCTGATCAACTGGTTTCGCGGCGAGGCGCGCATCTGGTCGCTGGAGACGCTGGACGACGACGCAGCCGCCCCGGAAGCGCCGTAGGCCCGGGAGAATTCGGACACGCCGCAAGGCGAGGCCGCCCCGGAGGCGCCCTGAGGCGAAGGGCGACGCAGTCGCTTCCAGGACGTGGTAGTGTTGCCTCAAGCCCGACCGACCTCCGGTGCGGGCGTCCCCGATTCAGGACGACACAGGCCCGCAAGACGTGGTAGTGTTGCCGGCGCGGACGTCGCCCGGGGCATGTTGCCGGCGCGAAGGTCGGCACGGACACCCGCAGCGGGCGTCCCCGATTCAGAACGACACAGGCCAGGTCCGGTCGGCCCCCGGCCCGGCGCGCAAAGGAGACTCCCCGTGAAAATCTACGATTCGATTGGTCCCAACCCCAAGGTGGTGCGCATGTTCGCCGCCGAGAAGGGCTTTGCCTTTTCGGAGCGGGAAGAGGTGGACATCATGGCCGCCGCCAACCGCCAGGCGCCCTACACGGACAAGAACCCGGCCGCGCAGATGCCCTCGGTCGAGCTGGACGACGGCACGGTGGTTTCCGAAACCGTCGCCATCTGCGAGCTGATCGAGGAGCAGAAGCCCCAGCCCGCGCTGATCGGGGCGGACGAGAAGGCGCGCGCCGAAGCGCGCATGTGGACGCGCCGCGCAGAGTGGCAGGTGGTCGCGCCGATGACCATGGGCTTTCGCAACGCCGAAGGCATCGGCCTTTTCAAAAGCCGCATTTCCACCGACCCGGCCGCGGCGCCCCTGCTGAAGCAGCAGGCGCAGGAGGGGCTGGCCTGGTTCGACGCGCAGCTCGCAGGGCGCGACACGGTCGTGCCCGGGCGTTTCACTCTGGCCGACATCGTGCTCTTCGTCTTCGTGGAGTTCGGGAACCAGATGGGACAGCCGGCGGACGCCTCGCTCAAGAACCTGGCCGCCTGGTACGAAAAGATCGGCGGACGCGAAAGCGCAAAGGCCTGAACGCACGGGCGCGGCCTGCCCGCCGCTCAGCCGACCGTTCGTTGCTTCGATCACGACGGCGCCGCATCGCCCGGCCTCGGCGTCCCCGCTTGCCGTCGTCGCTGTGGTCGCGCTGGCGCCGCATCGCCTGGCCTCGGCGTACCCGCTTGCCGTCGTCGCTGTGGTCGCGCTGGCGCTGCATCACCCGGTCCGCTGCCGCAGTTTTCCGTCGTGGAATCGGCAGCGGCGCCGCCGGCAGGTTCTCGCGTGTGTGCGCCCGCCGCGCTCAGCCGCCGCGGAATTTCGGCGCGCGCTTTTCCACGAAGGCCTTGGCGGCCTCCGCCGCGTCCTGGCTGGAGATGGCCACGCTCTGTGCGATGCCTTCGTAGTGCAGCATTTCGCCGAGACTCATCTGCAGGCCGCTGTTCAGCATGCGCTTGCTCATTTGCAGTGCGAGCGGCGGGCCCGCGGCCAGGCGCTGCGCCCAGCCCGCCGTGAATGCGTCGAGTTCGGCGTCCGGCACGACGCGGTTCACGATGCCGATGCGCTCCGCTTCCCGTGCATCGATGATCTCGGCCAGCAGCAGCAGCTCCTTGGCCTTGTGCAGGCCGACCAGGCGCGGCAGCAGCCACGAGCCGCCCAGGTCCACCGCCAGCCCGCGCTGCGCAAAGATTTCCGAAAAGCGCGCGCTCTCCGCCGCCACGATCAAGTCGCAGCCGAGCGCCAGGTTCAGCCCCGCGCCCACCGCAACGCCGTTCACCCTGGCGATGGTGGGCTTCGGCACCTGGTGCAGGGCCAGGCCGACGGCGCCGAAGTAGTGCATCTTGTCGAGGTGGCTTCGCTGGTCCGCCGTTTCCGAGGTGATGTCCGCGCCCGCGCAGAACGCATCGCCCGCGCCCGTCAGGATCAGCACGCGGTCTTCCGTGCTCGCCGCGACCTCTTCGAAGATGTCTTTCAGCCGCGCCCACATCGGAAAGTCGATGGCGTTTTTCTTCTCGGGACGGTTCAGCGTGACGGTGACGATGCCGCCGTCTTCTCGCGTTACCAGGATGCTCGACATGGGGTCTCCTCGTTCTGGCCGGCGCCGCGGCCGGCGTCTGCTCCGGCTGGTTCAGTTGTGCGGAATTGCCTGGTGGCTGTGTGGCCGATACGGTCGGCCGCCACAAGCTGCGGTCGGCCCCGTCAGTTGGCAAGTCAACCATAGAACAGCCGGGGGCCGCCTGTAGAACAGGCAGTCCGTTCCGGGGCCGCCGCGACAAGTTGACACGTCACGGACCGTGGCAGCCGTGCGAGGTTGGCTGCTGGTTTCGTGGCCGATACGGCCTGCTGCCCCAAGCGGCGCCAGGCCCGACTCAGGACGCCTCCGGTTGACGACCGGGGCCGCCTGCCCTATACATGCTGCACACAGCCCTGACCCCCTCCAGCGGGCCCACTCCCCGCTTTCCTCCCCGCCGCTCCGCCAAGCCCGGAAGCGACCGGAAAGAGCCATTTTCCCGATGAGCCACCACGCCGCACGCGCCGAAAAACTCCAAAACGCCATCGATGTGGCGGGCCTCGCGCTGGCGGCGGTGTGCCTGCTGCACTGCCTGGCGCTGCCCCTGCTGGTGCTGCTGGGCCCCATCTTCGGCAGCGGCCTGCTGACCGGCCCGGCCTTCCACCAGTGGATGCTGCTGGTGGTGGCGCCCACGGCCATGGTGGCGCTGCTGCTCGGCTGCCGCCGTCACAAGGACAAGGCTGTCTTTCTGCTCGGGGCGTCCGGCCTGGCCGCCCTGGTGCTGGGCATTGTCATCGGCCACGAAATCGCTTCCGAGTCTTTCGAGCGCATCGCCACCCTGCTGGGCGGCGCCCTGCTCACGGGCGGGCACAGCCGCAACTACCTGCTGTGCCGCCGGGCCTCCTGCGACCACGCCGGCGAAGGCGAGGGCCACTGAACCACGCCGCGTCGGGCGCCCGACCACACACCCGGCCCGCACACGCCGCCCGTTCGAATCCGCGTCGCGCCACTGAGCCGCCGCCCGTCCGGCCCGCACACGCCGCCTGTTCGGATTCACGTTGGACGCGCCATGCACCCGCCGCAGATCCGCCCGCGTATCCGTAGCGTAACGCGCCTCACACCTGCCTCAGGTTTCCGCGCCGTCTTCCTCCTCCGCCTCCGCCTCGTCGCCTTCCGGTGGTGATGCCTGCGGCGGCTGCGCGAGTTCGGCCAGCAGGCGACCGGTGTGCGCAAACAGCTCATCCGCGCGCCGCTGCGGGGCCGGGCAGGTGATGCGCTGTTGCGCGTCGAGTTGCACCGCCCGCTTTTCGTCGTTCAGCATTTCCGCCAGCCGCGTCGGGTCGATCCGGTGCGTCGCCGAAAGGGTCAGCACGATCCGTCCCTTTTCCAGTTCCACCCGGGCCAGGCCGAGTTCGCGCGCGGCGATCTTGATGCGGATCACCTGGGCCAGGTTTTCCACTTCCTGCGGCGCCGGCCCGAAGCGGTCCAGCAGCTCGCCGCGCAGCGCATCGACCCGCTCGAGCGTTTGTGCGCCCGCGAGCTCCCGGTACAGCACCAGGCGCTGGCCGATGTCCTGCACGTAGCTCTCGGGAAGCCGCGCGGAAACCGGCAGGCGTATCTCCGGGTCCACCGCGGGCGCGCGCTGCTCGCCGCGCAGCTCGCGCACTGCCTGGTCCAGCAGTTCCATGTAGCCGTGGTAGCCGATGGCAGAAAGGTGTCCGGACTGTTCGCCGCCCAGCAGGTCGCCCGCGCCGCGAATTTCGAGGTCCAGGTTGGCCAGGCGAAAGCCGCTGCCGAGTTCCGCCAGTTCCTGCAGCGCTTCCAGGCGCCGCGCCGCTTCGGCGCTGCGCGCGCGCTCGCCCGAAATCAAAAGGTACGCATAGGCGCGCTTGTTGCTGCGCCCGACGCGCCCGCGCAATTGGTAAAGCTGCGCGAGACCCAGCGCGTCGGCGTGGTCGATCAAGATGGTGCCGGCGCGCGGAATGTCGAGGCCGCTCTCGATGATCGTGGTGCACAGCAGCAGGTCGAACTCCCCCTTCATGAAGGCGAGGGCGTGCGTCTCCAGCTCGCGCTCCGGCATTTGCCCGTGTGCGACGCGCAGCTTGACCTCGGGGATCAACTCGCCCAGCGTTTCGGCCAGCGCGTAGATGGTCTTCACCCGGTTGTGCACGAAGAAGACCTGCCCGCCGCGCGCTGTCTCGCGCAGCACGGCTTCCCGAATCAGCGCCTCGTCAAAACGCGCGAGGCGCGTGCGTATGGAGAGCCGTCCCTCGGGCGGCGTCTCGATCACCGAAATATCGCGAAGGTTCTCGAAGGCCATCTGCAAGGTGCGCGGTATCGGGGTGGCGGTGAGCGTCAGCACGTCCACGTTCTGTTTCCAGCGCTTGATGCGTTCTTTCTGGGCCACGCCGAAGCGGTGCTCTTCGTCCACCACCAGAAGGCCCAGCTCGTGAAAGTTCACGTTCTTTTGCAGCAGGCGGTGCGTGCCGACCACCAGGTCCACCGCGCCGCTTTGCAGGCCTTCCAGTACGCGCTGCGCTTCCTTGCGCGTGCAAAAACGCGAGAGCTCCTCGATGCGCACGGGCAGCTCCCGGAAGCGCTCGCGGAAGGTCTGGACGTGTTGCCGGCAGAGCACCGTGGTGGGGGCCAGCACTGCAACCTGCTTGCCCGCCATCAGCACCTGGTGCGCCGCGCGCGCCGCCACCTCGGTTTTGCCGAAGCCCACGTCGCCGCAGATCAGCCGGTCCATGGGTCTCGCCCGGGCCAGGTCGGCCAGGGTTTCGTCGATGGCCGCCGCCTGGTCAGGAGTTTCTTCGTAGGGGAAGCGCGCTTCGAAAGCGCGCAGGGCGTCGTCGCGCGGCGGAAAGGCGAAGCCGGGCAAGGTCTCGCGGGCCGCGTGCAGCTCCAGCAGTTGCCGGGCCAGCACGCGCACGCGCTTTTTCACCTTGCGCTTTCTGCGCTCGAAACCGCCGCCGCCCAATTTATCGAGCGGCGGCGGCGCGCCTTCGCCGCCCCTCACGAAGCGTTGCACCAGGTTGAGGCGATGCACCGGCACGAACAGGCGGTCGGCGCCCGCGTACTCGATGCGCAGAAATTCGCCTTCGAAGCCGCCGACGTCGATTAGCACCATGCCCCGGTAGGCCCCGATGCCGTGCTCTGCATGCACCAGCAAATCGCCCGCGGCGAGCCTCGCCAGCGCCAGGGTCTCGGCCTGCCCGCGCAGGCTTCCGCTTCGCCGCCGCGTCTTGCGCGCGCCGAATATTTCGGCGCAGGTGATCACCGCCAGCGCATCGTCCGGAAGCACGAAACCGCCGGAGAGTTCCACGGTGCGCACTTCGATTTCGCCCGGCGCCGCCCACGCGCTCGCCGGCGCCGGGCCGGAGGCGCTGGAGAAGGACACCCCGGCGTTTTTCAGCAGGTGGCGCACGTGTTCGGCCAGCGATTCGGTTTCCGCCGCCACCACCACGCGCAGCCCTTCCTGTTGCCTGCGCTTCAGCGCGCCCAGCAGGGGCGAAAGGGGCGCCTCGCCGCCGCGCGCCGCGTCAAGTGCGAAGCCCAGTTCTTCGTTGCCGGCGCTGCGTACCGAGTGAACGCCGCGCCCCTTTTCCCGGAGGTCGAGACGCACCAGGTGTACCGCCCGGCGGCGTTCCAGTTCCGCTTCGATCTGGCGGGTTTCGAGCAGTAACTCCGATGGTGTACACAGCACGTGTTCGCCCTGCTCGGCGAGCGCCGCGTAGTGTTCCTCGGCGTCTTGCAAAAACTGATCGAGTCGTTCCCGGCCGTCTTCGGGATCGACCGTGATGATCAGCGCCTTTTCCGGCAGCAGGTCGAACAGGCTGCCGGTTTCCGGTTGCAGCAGGCCGGCCAGGGCCTGTGCGCCGGGCGGCAGGTTGCCGCTGAGCAGCGTGCCCAGCAGTTCTTCCACCGCGGGCGCGGGAACCCCGAGCTCGCGCGCGCGTGCGCGCAGGGCGTCCGCGCGCTCCACGATCAGCTCCCGGTTGCACAAAAGCTCGCGCGGCGGCGCCGCCGTCAGCATTTCGACTTCCGCCTGGGAGCGCTGGCTGACCGGGTCGAACTCGCGCAGCGATTCCACGACGTCGCCCAGCAGGTCGATGCGCAGCGGCCTTTCGCACTGGGGCGGAAACAGGTCGATCACGCCGCCGCGCACCGCCACTTCGCCCGCGTCTTCCACCACGGGCTGGCGCGTGTAGCCCGCGCGCACCAGTTTGAACAGCAGCGCTTCCCGGTCGATGGTCTCGCCGCGCTTTATGTGCAGCGATGCGTTTCGAATCGCGGCGCCGGAAGGCGTGCGCCAGGCGAGCGCCGTCCACGGCGCCGTCACCACCGGGTGCGGCGCCTGCCGGGCGGCCAGCCGGTGCAGGGCGTCCATGCGCTGCGCCGTGATGAAGGGCTGCGCTGAAAAACGGTCGTAGGGGCGGGTGTCGGGATGCGGAAAGGCGCGCAGCCGGCTTTCTGCGCCGGCGCCTTGCCGGGCATTGATCGCTTCGCCGAGCGCGGCGCCGAGTTCCGCCGCCATGCGGTCGCTTTCCTTGGCGCCTCCGCAGACGACCAGCACGGGCCCTTCCGGGTGCGCCTCGATCAGCCGCGCGGCAGCCACCGCCCGCGCCGCGCCCGCAAGGCCGCCGATGCGCTGCGGCGTTTTCCGACGGGCGACGGCCTCGGCGATCTTCGGCAGCTTGCGCTCTGCCGCCCTGATCCGGGCCCGTGTTTCATCGTGTCGCGATTCGTTCATGTTCTTTCCGGCGTCGTGTGCACGCACGAATCCCCCGCTCCCGCGCTTGCAGGGGCAGGGTCGTGCTCAGGGTTTTCCGCGAGTTTAACCGAGGCATCAACGGATGGGGCCGGCCTTGCCAAAACTCGCCGCCGCCGCCGCCGACGATGCCGCCGCCCGTTCAGTTCACGGGCATCCTCGTCACCAAAAAGGCCAACGCCGTGCACAGCGCGCCCGCTGCGGCGATGCAAAGCACAGCGGCCGGCAGGGTGCTTTTCAGAACGTCGCGGGCGGCGCACAGAAAGATCAGCGCCTGCCAGCAGAACACGCCGAAATACACCCACTCGTGCAGGGGCAGGCGCAGCAGCCTGCCGGGGTTTCCGAGCAGGGCAAAGGGGTAGGCGATCAGCATCGCGGCGTGGATGCTGTTCTGGACCAGAGTCGAAGCGCTCGCCAGGGTGATGTCCGGCGAAACCAGGTAGAGGGGGAAGGCCGCCACGCCTGGCAGGCTGGCGTAGGCGAAGCTGCGGAACCACGCGGCGAAGGGCGCCCGGCTTCGCAGCATCCGCCCGGCCAGCCACATCGCCAGTGCGGTCGGCAGCAGACCCAGGCAGCGGAGCAGGGCGATGGCGAGCCATTCCGGCAGGGCCGGGGGCCCCTGGCCGGGCTGCGCGCCGTAGCACCCGGCGCTGAGCAGGGCGAACAGGGCCGTCAGCAGCAGCGCTTCGTACTGCGCCCCGGGGTCTTCGGCGATTTCCGAGAGCGTGGCCCGCCGGCAGCGCAGCACGCCAAACAGCCTGCGGGCCATGCGTGCCGGCGCGGCCCGCAGCCCGCCCGGGGCCCTGTTCGAGGCGTCGTCTTTCATCGCCCGCCGAGGCTACAGGAAAGGGGTGCGTGTCGTCCCTGTGTCGTCCTGAATTGGGGCCGGCCGCGGCTTGGAGCGACCGGCCGTATCGGCCACGTCACCACTAAACAACCCCCTCAGGACTGAATCGTCCGGTACCAGGCGTGTATCGTCCTGAGGCAGGGGCCGGCCGCGGCTTGGAGCGGCCGGCCCCGTTCGTTGGTAAGTCAGGGCCGCCGCCCGCTTCGGCACACGCCCACGGCGTTTGCGCAGGCGCCCGGCATCCCTTATATTGCCCCCGCTTCGCCCCGGCCCGCTGTTCGCCCGGGGCGCTCCCCCCTGGCCTGGAGGAAATGAAAGTGGCGTTGGAATTGCTGTGTCGCAAGGTCGGCATGACGCGCATCTTCACCGAAGGCGGTGAATGCGTTCCGGTTACCGTGCTGGAAGCGGGGCCGAATACCGTCATCCAGAAGAAGACCCCCGAGCGGGACGGTTACGCCGCCCTGCAGCTCGGCTTCCATGCGCGCAGGCAAAGGACCGTGAGCCGCGCCCAGCTCGGCCATTTCAAGAAGGCCGGCACGGAGGCCAGGCGCTACGTGCGCGAGTGCCGGGTCAGCGCCGAAGAACTCGATGCGCACGAGGTCGGTTCGGAAATCGGCGCCGATGTGTTCGAGAGCGGCCAGCGCGTCGATGTCATCGGCACCTCCAAGGGCCGGGGCACGGCGGGCACGGTTAAGCGCCACGGATTCAAGGTGAAGCGCAGGACCCACGGCACGCACGAGGGCTACCGCCGCCCCGGCGCCATTGGCGCGGGCGCCTACCCCGGCAGGGTCTTCAAGGGCCAGGGCATGTACGGCCGCATGGGCAACGAGCGCGTCACCACCCGCAACCTGCTGATCGTCGAGGTCGATACCAGGCAGGGCCTGGTGCTGGTGCGCGGCAGCGTGCCCGGCCACAACAACGCCCTGGTGAAGCTGCGCACTGCAGTGGCGCCCAAGTAAGGGGCGCGGCTTTTCGCAGAGCGCCGACGGTGGCCCGTTACCAGCGCAAGGATTCGTACCACCAGCGCGCCGTGCGCGAGGGGTACCGCTCCCGCGCCGCCTACAAGCTGCTGGAGCTGCAAGAGCAGCGGCGCCTGATCCCGCGCGGCGCGCGCGTTGTGGAACTCGGCTGCTGGCCGGGCGGCTGGCTGCAGGTGGCGGCCCGCGCGGTGGGTCCGCAGGGCGTCGTGGCGGGCATTGATCTGGCAGCCACGGAGCCCCTTCCCGGGCACGACAACGTGCGCCTCCTGGAGGGCGACTTCACCGAGCCGGCGCAGCTCGCCGCGTTGAAAGAAGCGCTGGGCGGCGCGGCCGACGTGCTGCTTTCGGACGCCGCCCCGAAACTCAGCGGCGTGCGCGACGTGGACCGCGCCAGGGAAGAAGCGCTGCTTGCGGGCATCGAGGCCGCAGTCCCTGTGCTGCTCGCCCCGGGCGGCGCGCTGCTGGTGAAGCTGCTCGAATGCCCCGAGGCGCGGAGCTTCGTGCGCCGCATCCGCCCCGCCTTTGAGAGCGCGCGCGAAGTGACGCCGCGCGCCACGCGCAAGGGCTCGAGCGAGCGCTACCTGCTGGCGCAGTGTTACCGTCGCGCGCCCTCGCCCGGCGCCGCGTGAGCCTGTTTCGTCCTGAATAGGGGCCGACCGCGGCTTGGGGCGGTCGACCGTATCGGCCACGGGCCGCCCGGCCATTTCGGGCGAATTTGGCGACCGCATTTCGGCACACTCTCGTACGCGCCGTGCTCACGGAATTTGGTCTGGTGGCTGAAACGCGGAAGCCGTGCGAAATTGGCCGGTGGCTGCGTGGCCGTCACGGACGCCCGCAGCGGTCGTCCCCGATTTAGGATGACACACCCACCGCCGAACCAGGAGAAGGTCTTGTCCACCCGTCCCTTTCGCGTTCTCGGCCTGCAGCAAATCGCCATCGGCGCGCTGGACAAGGCGCGCCTGCGCGCGCTCTGGGTGGACGTGCTGGGGCTTACGCCCAAAGGCGGATACCGCAGCGAAAACGAGAACGTGGACGAAGACATCACGGCGCTGGGCC
This sequence comes from uncultured Spirochaetales bacterium, assembly GCA_964550095.1. Lineage (GTDB taxonomy): Bacteria > Myxococcota_A > UBA9160 > UBA9160 > UBA6930 > JAHRAN01. The sequence continues at coordinate 11,647 of CAZJXU010000138.1, forward strand.
GGGGGCCCTTTGCAGTCGAGGTGGACCTGATGGAGCCGCTCGACCCGGAAGCGCGTCCCCGGGTGCACGAGCCTGCACTCAACCACGTGGGGCTCTGGGTCGATGATCTGCCCGCCGCCGTGGAGTGGCTAGGCGAGCAGGGCGTGCGCTTCACGCCCGGCGGCATTCGCCGGGGCGCCGCAGGACACGATGTCTGCTTCATCCACCCGAAGGGCAGCGATGAAGCGCCGCTGGGCGGCGAAGGCGTGCTGATCGAGCTGGTGCAAGCGCCGCAGGAGGTGATTGATGCACTCTCCTGAATTGCGCGGGGTGGATGAGCGCTGCGTGTCCGTCACGGACGCCCGCAGCGTGCGTCCCCGATTTAGGACGACACAGGCGCCGAAGGAGGTGGTGGATGCGCTTGCATGAATCGTTCGTCCCAGGCGGCGATCGACACCAATTCAAGACGACACGACCGCGCAACACGACTGATCAATAAAGGAAGCACCGATGTCCGAACCGGAAGTCCGCAGCATGGAAATTCGCGCCGAGCAGGAACTGCTCGACGACCTGCAGGAGCGCCTTTCGCGCACGCGCTGGCCCGACCAGCTCTCCGGCGTGGGCTGGAGCTACGGAACGCCGCTGGGTTACCTCAAGGAACTGTGCGCCTACTGGCAGTCGGGCTTCGACTGGCGCAAGCAGGAGGCCGCGCTGAATCGCTGGCCGCACCACATCACCGAGATCGACGGGCAGCCGCTGCACTTCATTCACGCGCGCTCCCGGCACGAAAACGCGCTGCCCCTGCTGATTACCCACGGCTGGCCCGGCAGCATCGTGGAGTTCCAGAAGATTTTGCCGATGCTGGTTGACCCGGAAGCGCACGGGGGCTCTGCGGACGATGCATTCCACGTTGTCGCGCCTTCCATGCCCGGCTACGGCTTCAGCGGCCCCACCCGCGACACAGGCTGGGACACCCAGCGCATCGCCGAGGCGGAAATCGAGCTGGTGAAGCGACTCGGCTACCGGCGCTACGGCGCGCAGGGAGGAGACTGGGGCGCCATGGTGACCGGGCAGGTGGGCAGGCTCGACCCCGAGCACTGCGCGGGCATCCACCTCAACATGGTGATGGCGCTGCGCCCGGAAGACGCGGGCGAGGTCAGCGAAGAGGAACAGAAGCGACTCGATTACGCGGCGCAATTTCAAAAAGAGGGAACGGGCTACCAGGCCATCCAGGGCACCCGGCCGCAGACCCTGGCCTACGGCCTCACGGATTCTCCGGTGGGCCTGGCCGCCTGGATCATCGAAAAGTTTCACGCCTGGGGCGATACCGGCGGCGACATCGAGAGCGTGTTCAGCAAGGACGAGCTGCTCACCAACATCATGATCTACTGGATGACCGGAACCATCAACTCCTCGATGCGCCTGTACTACGAAGTGCGCAAGAGCG
>CAZJXU010000139.1:0-1511 GCA_964550095.1 uncultured Spirochaetales bacterium
GCGCACCGCGCGCGCCATGCCCGCGGCCCCGTGGTTGTAGGCCGTGATCGCCAGCGGCCAGGTAACCAGCCGATCGTGGTTGCGTTTCAGCAGTTTCGCCGCCGCCTGGGTCGAAATCAGGGGGTCGTAGCGTTCGTCCACCACGTGGTCGATGCGCATGAACAGGCGCCCGGTCGATTGCGTGAACTGCCAGAGCCCGGCGGCGCCCTTGTGCGAGCGCGCCGTGGGGTTGAAGGAGGATTCCACGTGGGGCAGGGCGGTCAGGCCGAGCGGCAAGCCCGCATCGCTGAAGATCTCGTTGATCCGCATCCGCCAGCGCCCCTGGCGCGCCAGGCCGGCGCGGAATTTATCCGCCTGGCCGAGCTGGAAGCGCACTCTGTCCGCCGCCTCCAACAGCCGATCACTGGAGACGCCCCGGGGAAAGAGCGCCCGCACCCGCCTGTCCAGCCGGGACAGGCCGCTGCGGTGCCCCCGTGCCAGGCGCCGCAGGGCCGTTTCGATCTTCTTGCGCTCGGCATCGACGAAGTTCGAGCGGATGCGCAGGCTTCTGGTTTTGGGGAGGTTGATGACGCCATAGACAATGCGCAGGTTATCGGCGTCGTGCAGGAAACCCTGGCCGGTGTCGATTTCCGTGTACACGCGCTTCCAGAATTCGACGCGCGCTTCCAGGGCGGGCGGCTTGGGGAAGGCCCGGGAATCGGCCTGCGCCGGGGACGCCGCGCCCAGGCAGAAGAGCAGGGCGAGCGCTATCGCAGCGCGCAGCAGGCCCAGGCCGTTCGGCCGCCGCCTCGGCAGCGCCCTTGCCGGGACCGCCGGCGCTTTTACCAGCGGAACCGCCGGCATTTCGCCCGCACGCGCTGCGGCGAGCATGCATCCGGCGGCACTGCTTCGCACAGCGACGCGCTTGCGTCCGGCGCCTCGCGCAGCGGCAAAGGCGCGTGCGACCGCACCTGCAATGGTGAAGGCGCATCCGGCGCCGCCCCGCGCGAAACCCCCGCCCCCGTTTTGCCTGCCCTTGAAGGATGTCACTGCACTCCCCCCTGGCGCGTCCGTCGCCCCCGCGTCAAGCCGGGGCGGAAACGCCGCGCTTTCCGGGCGCACGCGCTGCCCGCGCATGGCGTCCGACCGGCTTCGTTGCGGAGCACAAGCCAGCGAGCCTGGCCTCCGCCGGGGGGCATGACCGGGAACCATGGTACAGCCCTGCGCACGCCGATGCAAGCGGATTTATCAACGTGTAAGCGCCAAGCGGAAGGGCCTCCGCCTCATCAAACAGACAGACGGGGTCGCCCGCTGCGGGCGACCGTATCGCCCGCAGGGATGGCAGCGGAATGCTTTGCCTACTTGCGCCTGCCCCGCCGCCTGGCCTTCTTCGCATCCTTGCGTTTCTTGTTGGCCCGTTTGCGCTGCGCGGCCTCCGCCCTTCGGCTTTGCCTGCCGCCGCCGCCCATGCCGGGCAGGCCGCCCATGCCGGGCATTCCGCCCGCGCCGGGCAGGCCGCCCAGCAGGCCCTC
>CAZJXU010000140.1:0-8644 GCA_964550095.1 uncultured Spirochaetales bacterium
GCGCGGGCGCACCAGACCACCAGTTCGCCGTTTACGAGGCCCAGGATGCAGGCCGCGCTGCCCCAGTAAATGGTGTACAGGACGATCAGCACGAAGCGCAGGGCGTAGATCACAGCCTTCTCCGGCTCCGACGGAAAATTCAAAAAGGCCCTTGACAGGCGGGCCCCGCCGGGCGATACTGGAGGATACCCGATCCAGGGAGAAAACCATGGCAGGAGTCAACAAGGCCATTGTGGTCGGTCACCTCGGAAGCGACCCGGAGCTGCGCTACACACAGAGCGGTACGCCGGTTACGAACTTCAGGTTGGCCACAACCGAAAGCTGGAACAAAAAGGACGGCGGCGGGCGCGAGGAGCGCACCGAGTGGCACAACATCGTCGCCTGGAACCGCACCGCCGAGCTGTGCAGCCAGTACCTCTCCAAGGGGCGCCTGGTGTACATCGAGGGGCGGCTGCAGACCCGCGAGTGGGAAAACCGCGAGGGCCATAAGCAGCGCACCACGGAAATCGTCGCCAACAACGTTACTTTCCTGGGCGGTCGCGGCGACGGCCAGGGCGGTGGCGGAGGCGGCGGCCAGGGCGGCAGTTACGGCGGAGGCCAGGGTGGCGGAGGTGGTCGCTCCTACTCCCAGGATTCGGAGGGTGGGGAGCAGATCGATCCTCCGCAACAGCACGCCGATGGCGCTGCGCCCGAAGGCGAAGGCGAGCCCCCCTTCTAAGCAGGCCGGCCCGAGCAAGTCGCCCGCGCGCTCTGCGTCGATATGTCGCAGCAGCGTGCGCCTGACTTATCCGCGGATGAGGCGCGCCGTCGCGCATGCGACGGCGCGTCTGACCGCTCCCCGTAAGCAGGCGCCACGCACGCTTGTGTCGATGCATCGCATCGGCAGAGGCAGCGGTGTATCGACGGAGCACTGAAGGCGCGGGGGAACCTTACCAACGGACGTGGCCGACCGCCGTCGCCAAGCGACGGCGGTCGGCCCTCCGGCCACGCAGTCACCCGACCGTTACGCACGGCTTCACGGTCCTGTCTCCAGGCCGAAGCCAAGTGAGCCCGGCAGCCGCACTGGCTGCTTTATCGACGGAGGTGGCGGGTCGCCGCCTGGTGCGGACCTGATTTACCAACGGACGGGGCTGACTTACCGACGGAGGTGGAGGGCCGCTGCCTCACACGGACCTGATTTGCCGACGGACGGGGAGCGCCAGCTCAGCCGATGGCGTCATCCACCCAGTCCCTGGGGCGGCCCCTGAACTCGTGCTGCATGGCCGGCAACCTGGGGAACTTCCCGTCAAAGAAGTCCTTGATGGTCCATGACTGAATATCGGGATACATCTCGCCGGAAATGGTGACCGGCTCCTGCGCCAATTCTTCCCGCACACCGCGGGTGATGGCGTCGTCATCCATGACGACCAGTATCCCCAGCGCGGCCCGCTCGCGCGTCATCGTGCCGCGCAGGTCCCGGACGGCCGACGGCCCCACCCGCTTTCCGCCCTTGACCTGGACGAGCACCAGGTGGCTCTTCTCATGCCCCTCATGCGCGTACCCGCGGCCGTCAATGCCGCGGTCTCCGCGTTGCACCTCGTTGGGCGAGATGCCGGGGATGCGGCTGACCGCCCAGGATTCAAACTGGAACGGGTCCCGCGCAAACAGGTCGCGGGCGCCCGGCATGTCTTCCGGCAGGCCGACAACGCGGGGGCTGATGCCGAGCCGCTCCTTGAAGCGCTGCTCGATCAGGGTTATGGCCAGGTGGGTCACGTCAATGCCCACCCAGGGGCGGCGAGTCTCCTGGGCGACGTGAATCGCAGCGCCACAACCGCAGTAGGGGTCCAGCACCAGGCCGCCCGGCGGGCAGGCGACGTCGATCAATTTTCGCAGGAGAGCCTGAGGCTTCTGAGTCGGATAATCCAGGTACTCACTTCCCTTGCTGTAGTTGGTAAAACCGATCGGATCCAGGATGAGATCCTGCGGGAGGTTCACCCGGTCCGCATCGGCGTATAGCTTTACCCCGGGTAGGTGCCCCTCCTCGGGGCGGTAAATCAACCCCGCTTCGTCCAGCGCGTCCAGACGCTTGTGCACGCCCTCTATCTCCCGATAGCCGGGGATAATGTGCTGCTCGATGTACTCCGCGTATTTGCCGGTTCTGGGAGCGAACCAGCAGCGCCCCATTGCATACACGTCATAGCCTTTCCAGGGCAACATGGCGCCGCCTTCCTCGGACATGCCGTACCATGGAACAGTGATGTTTCCGACACAAAACCTGCCGCGCGAATCCCGCGAAGGATATTCACTGGCGAGTTCTTCCTCTGACTTGGGCGTCGTGATGGCCTCTCCGTTCCAGTACGGGTTCTCCCCCCTGGAATAGAAGTGTATCATGTCAGATATACGCCCGAAGCGGGAGGCGTCGTTGTGCGCGACGGCCCTGCGCCAGATGATCGTGTTCCGATGGTTTTCCGGGCCGAAGATCGCATCCATCAGCAGCTTGATATACGACCCCGCAGTATCGTCGCAGTGCAGGTAGATGCTTCCTGCCGGCTTAAGCAACTTGCGCATCAGGGCAAGACGCGGCGCCAGGTGACAGAGGTAAGCGAGCATCGGAGACTGGGACAACGCCGTCTGAAAGGCGCGCATGGTTTTGGCCAGCTCATCCCCGAGGGCAAGCGCCTTGCCGAGATCGAACACCGCCTGTTCGCCCCAGCGCCAGGTGTCCTGGAAAGCCTTGACCTGGGCGGGCGCTCCGTTGCCCGACCTGCCAAACAGGACGTTGTAGTCCTCGTTGGAGTTGAAGGGCGGGTCGAGGTAGATCAGGTCGGCGCAGGCTTCGGCGTTCCACCTTTCCATCCAGGCCAGGTTGTCTCCGTAATACAGCGTGTTCTCTTTAAACTTCGTCGCCGACAATTTCCCAACTCCCTCGATTAACCCTGCGACTGCCCGGCGCCAGCCTTTCCCTGAGGTTTTTCAAGGTCTCGCGCCCTCTTCCGCAATCCAGGCAAGTTATCAAGTTTTCCCCCGGCAGGCCAACCGCTCACCACTCGAAGTTATCAACATCGAAGACGCCGGCTTCGCGCATGCTGGACCAGCCGCCGTCCGCCACCACGATGTGGTCGAGCAGGGGAACGCCGAGCAGGGAGCCCGCCTTTTCCAGGCGGCGCGTGATGCGCCAGTCTTCGGAGCTGGGCGTGGGGTCGCCGCTCGGGTGGTTGTGCACCACCACGATGGCGGCCGCGGGTTCGCGCAGCGCTTCGCGAAACACCTCGCGCGGATGCACCATGCTGCTGGTCAGCGTGCCGCGCGTCACCATGACACTGCGCAGCAGGCGCCCGCGCGCGTCCAGCAGCATGACGTAAAATTCCTCCTGCGGAGCCTGGCGGAGCTGCGTGTAGAAGTGGCCGTACACGTCGGAGGGGCTGCGCAGGTGCATGCCGCGCGTGAGCGGGACGGCGCTGGTGCGGCGGCCGATTTCGAAAGCGGCCATCAGGCTGGCGGCCTTGGCCGGGCCGACGCCGGGAAGGTCGCGCAGGTCGGCAGGCGCCGCGGTGGCCAGTTCCGTCAGCGTGCCCTGCTCGAGCAAACCCTCCGCGACATGCTGCACGCTGCGTCCGCAAATGCCGGTGCGCAGCACCAGCGCGAGCAACTCGCCGTTGCTTAGGGTTTGCGGGCCTTCGCCCCACAGGCGCTCGCGCGCGCCGCTTTTGTTCTTTGACATGCCCTGGCTTCCGTGGAAAGGGGTGGAGGGGTTCGAGCCCGGCCGATCAGTCCCTCCGGTCATAAAGGCTGCGGCCGGGCAACGAACCCTGTTGACTATGTGGCCCGGTGCGCATTTTGGTTTCAGAAAAGAATCGAAAAACGAAAAAATCGGCGCGAAGTGTGAACCCGTTCACACTTATGCACCCGTAGTGTGGCCTGGTTCACACAGGTGCGATGCGCGGTGTGGCCTGGTTCACAGCTCCGCCCGGCGGGATGACGGGCGCGGCGCAGACGTGCAGCGGCGGCGCTTCGCCCCCAAGCCGCAGCGGCGGCAGTGGAAACCGGGAGACGGCTCGCACTCGAATGCGGCAGCGACGGCGGGGGAAACCGGGCGACCGGGCGGCGGATCACACTCGAATGCGGCAGCAAACCCGGACGGGCGGCGCCGGCGCTTCGACCGGGGCTGAAACCACCCGGTTTTTCAGAAGCCCTGCTCCACCGGGCGGGTCGGGCGCCGTGGCTTCGACCGGACCACCCGGTTTTTCGGAAACCACCTCTGCCGGGTGGACGGGCGGACGCCGACCGGGGCGCCGAGCGATGCCCGGCAAAACCCCGGCGGCTTCAGGGCGTGGCTGGCGGCTTCCGCGGAGCAGTGCATGCTCACGCCTTATTCGCTCGCCGCGCCGAGCGATGCCCGGCAAAACCCCGGCGGCTTCAGGGCGTGGCTGGCGACGTCCCCTCGGGCGCTTCACCGGGCGCCTCGCCCCGCGTTTCGAAACGCTCGGCCAGTTCCAGCGCCCGGGTGTCCTCGGTGGCGCGCAGTTTCTCCGCCAGTTGCTGCGAGACGCCGCGCTCGGCGGCGAAACGCGCCAGCCCTTCAATCACGCGTTCGCGGCGGGCGGCGCCCGGGATGCGCTGCAGGCTCTCCACCAGGGCAAGCGGCTGCTGCAGCGCCGTCTCGAGCCACTGCTGCTTCACGCGCGGATGGAGCCCTGCCGGTTCCCTGCCGAAGTTCGGGGCCGCGCCTTCCGCGAAGCCCAGAGTCATGGGCGGGCCGGGCCGCGCACGCCGACCCGGGGCGCCCGTCGCGCCCGTTGTTACGGGCCGCACGAACGCCGGGCTGAGCGGCTTCGGCAGCGGGCCTGCCGCCGGCGCCGGGCCGGAGGACGCGCCTTCGGCTTCGTCCGCCGCGCCCGAACGGAATGCAAGCGCAGCCGGCAAGTCGGGCGACGGGGCCGCGGGCGAAGGCTCCGCCCCGGATTCAAGGCGCGCAACGGTCGGCGCAACGACCGGCTTCGCTTCGGCGCGCTCCGGCGCCCCGCCCGGCCTTCGGTCAGCCACATCCGGCGCCGGCGCGGCAGCGGCAACCTGAGTCGCAACCTCCGGCGAAGATTCGGCAAAGCGCTGCGCAGGCGCGGCAGAACGCGGCGGCGCCGGTACGGCGGGGGCGAGTTGCGCCTCGACATCCGCAGACGGCGCGGCCTGCGCTGCCGGCGTGCTGCGTTCGGCGAGCGGCGCCGCCACATCCGGAGAAGACGCGGCAAGGCGCGGCGAAGGCGCGGCGGCGGCAACCTGAGTCGCAACCTCCGGCGAAGGCGCGGCTGCGGTCTGCGCTGCCGGCGCGCTGTTCCCGGCGCGCCCTGCCGGGCCGGGCGCCCTCTGGTCGCCACCGGGGAGCGGCCAGAGCGCCACCACGGCAAGGGCCAGCGCGCCGCCCAGCGCGGGCAACAGCGCAGGCGCGGGAGGGGCCAGCCGCCTGTACCAGGGCGTCGGCGCCGCCGAAATGCGCGCCATGATCTGCGCGCTCATGTCCATGGCGGGCGGCTTCACGGCGGCGACGTCGTGAAGCAGCCGCACCGTGCCGCGCAGCTCGGCAAAGGCTTTGCGACACCCCGCGCAGTGCGCCAGGTGCTCCTGCAGCCGCTGTTGTCCGCGCGGCGTGAGATCGCCGTCCAGCGCGCGCGAAAAGCGACGGCGATACCAGGCGTGTCTCATCGGGAGTCCTCCTCCGAAATCCATTCGGCCAACAGGCACCGCAACTGCATGCGCCCCCGGTGGATGCGCGACTTGACCGTGCCCTCCGCCACCTCCAGCACCCTGGCCACCTCGGCGTAGGAATGCCCCTCCAGGTCGTAGAGCACGATGGGCAGGCGCAGCCTCTCCGGCAATTCCTGGACGGCGCGCTGAACGCGCACGCGGCGCTCTTCGTCGAGCGCGCGCGTCTCCGGGCCGGCGCCGGGATCCACCGGTTCCACCGGCGGCGCATCCGGCTGGTCCGGGCCCGGCCTGCGCGCTCTCACCCGGGGCAGGCCGACGCTGTTTTCTTCGCTGTACTTTTTCAGGTAGGCATCAAAGCGCTTCAGGCCGCGGCGACGGTTCAGCGCCGCGTTTTTCGCGACCCGGTACACAAAGGTGTAGAAGCGCGCTTCGTAACGAAACAGGTGTCCCTTGCGATGCAAATTCAAAAAGGTTTCCTGCAGGGCGTCCTCGGCCTCCTGCCGACTGGGAAGCATGCGCAGCAGCATGCTGAAGATTTTCCCCTGGTAGCGCTGCACCAGCTGCCGGAAGGCGTCGTCGTCGCCGGCCCGCCAGCGCTTCACCAGCTCCAGGTCCGGGTCGATGCCGGGCGCGCATTCCGTGGCGGCGGGCCGGGCGGACACGAGTTCTGCGGTGGCGGTTTCCATGTCGTCTTTGACACCCCGGGCCGGGCGCGGTTCCCCGGAGCTTTCGCAAAAAACGGGCGCGGCAGCGCGGCCCTCGGGGGCAACGCCGTCCGCGGCCTTGCGGCAGGGCGTATCCTCCCCGGGGGCCTCAGCCGGCACGGAGGCGGCGCCGCCCTCGGAGGCAGCGGCGCGCGCGGAAACGGGGCCGGCGGATGCAGCATCGCCCCCCTGATCGGGCGTCTGCGGCGGTCGGCCTGCATGCGCCTCCGGCGCCGTGCGGCCCGTCCCCGCCGGGCGCGTCACGTCTCGCCCGGGCGGACATAGAAGCCGCTCTTGCCGCCGCTCTTGCGCACCAGGCGCACCCCGGTGAGGGTCATGCCCCGGTCCAGGGCCTTGCACATGTCGTAGAAGGCGAGCCCAGCGGCGGCCGCCGCCACCAGCGCCTCCATTTCCACGCCGGTGCGGGCGTGGGCGCGCGCTACGGCCTCGATGCGCACGCCGGGCAATTCGGCGTCCGGCGTGAGATGCACCTGCACGGCGTCGAGCGGCACGGGATGGGCCAGCGGGATCCAGTCCGCGGTGCGCTTGGCGGCCTGCACACCCGCCAGGCGGGCGACCGCGAACACGTCGCCCTTGGGCGTGCGCCCTGCCACCACGGCCGCAAGGGTCTCGGCCGACATCAACAGCTCCGCCCGCGCCGTGCAGATCCGCTCGCTGACGACCTTGCCGCCCACGTCCACCATGCGCGCGCGTCCCTGCTCGTCCAGGTGGGTCAGGGCTTTTGTCATGGGATTTCCTTTTCGATCCAGTCGAAGATGGCTGCGAGCACCTGCTCGCGTTCGGGCTCGTTCAAGGTTTCATGGCGCAGGCCCGGCCAGGTGCGCAGCGCCGATCCCGGCGCCGAGACGCCCGCAAAAAACGCGCGCGATGCGGCGACCGGGCAGATGGAATCCGCTTCGCCGTGCAGCAGCAACAAGGGTACCCCGATTTTCCCGGCGAGGGCGGCAGCGCTCGCCGCGCCTCGCTGCAGCGCGGCGGCCAGGCCGAGCGTGATGCGCAGGCGGATCAGCGGATCTTCCAAGTAGCGGCGCACCACCTCGGGGTCGCGGCACAGCGCGTTCGGGTCGAGCCCGGAGGGAAGGGCCAGGCGCGGCGCCACGCGCGCGGCCAGATGCAGCAGCGGGCGGAGAGGACGCGGCAGGCCCGCGAGCGCGGCCAGGGCCGGGGCGGACACCACGGCGCCGGCCAGGCGCGGCCTTCGCTGAGCCAGCAGGGCGAGCACGATCAGCCCGCCCATACTGTGACCCAGAATCAGGGGCTTTGGCCCGGGCGTGCTGGCGTCGGCGAGTTCGGCGAGGGCCGTCTCGACATCGTCCAGGTAGCGCTCGAAGCGGTCAACGTGGCAGCGCACACCTTCGGAGCGGCCGTGCCCCCGGTGGTCGAAGGCGTGCGCTGCAAAGCCCCGGGCGGCGAAGTCGGACATCAGCGCTTCGTAACGGCCGCTGTGTTCCGCGAAGCCGTGCACCAGAAGCACGGCCCGCTTCGGCGCCTCGGGCCGCAGGCTGCGCGTGAACAGGGAGAGGCCGTCCTGGCTTTGCAGCAGGCCGGTGGAGCGCTCGGGAGCGGACATCGGGGCTGGCAGACTAGCGAACGGGGCGGCCGTATCGTCCATGCGCCGGGCCGGGGCGCTCATCTCCCGAACTCCCGGCCTGGCGGCGGGCGCCGCCGCTGCGTGGGGCGGCCCGCCGTATCGACCACGTCGTCACCAACCGGTCCGGCACGGCGCCACCTTCCCTTCGTCAGACCAAAGCCCCGTGAGCCCGGCGCCGCTGCGGACGAAGGCCGGCCCGGGCGCCGGACCAAAGACACCGTGCCCGAAAGATGTTAAGCTCCCCGGCCTAGCGGAGACACCCCATCATGCACCTGAACAAAAACGACAGCAGCGAGAGCGGCCCCCTCGCGCAGATCATGGAGCGCCTGTTCAAGGCGCGCACCATCCTCATCCACGGGGAGGTCAACGCCGTGCTGGCCCAGTCGGTGACGGCGCAGCTGCTCGCGCTCTCGCTGGAGAGCAGAAAGCCGATCAACGTGTTTTTGCATTCGCCGGGCGGGCACGTGGAAGCCGGCGATTCCATTCACGACATGATCCGCTTCGTGGTCCCGGAAGTGCGCATCGTGGGCACCGGCTGGGTCGCCAGCGCCGGCACGCATATTTTCCTGGCGGCGCAAAAGCAGAACCGCCTGTGCCTGCCCAATACGCGCTTCATGATTCACCAGCCGCTGGGCGGCGTGGGCGGCAC
>CAZJXU010000141.1:0-2143 GCA_964550095.1 uncultured Spirochaetales bacterium
CCCCTGGCACAGGCCACCCCTGGCCCAGGGCGCCCCTGACACAGGCCGCCTTGACCCAAAGCCCCGAAGCCCGCCTCGGCCCGCCCGGCCGGTTCCCCGGCACAACGTCCCTGACAACCTGTCCCCAGCCATCCCCCCCCCAACCTGACCTGATCTGACGACCCGGAGGAGCGCCCCCATGCAATCCGACATGCAAGCCGACTCAAACGCAAGCCAGGAAGCCCCCCGCAGCGCGCGCCGCGCCACGGCCCTGCTGTACGTCATTTTCACCATCTCCGGCGTGGCCGGCCTGATCTACGAATCGGTCTGGGCGCGCTACCTGAAGCTCTTCCTGGGCAACGACGCCTACGCGCAGGCCCTGGTGCTGGTGATCTTCCTGGGCGGCCTGGCGCTCGGCTCGGAGCTCACCGCCCGCATCAGCGCCCGCATCGAGCGCCCGCTCTTCGCCTACGCCTGCGTCGAGGGCCTGGTTGCAGCCATCGCGCTCTTCTTCCACCCCATCTTCACCGGTGTCACCGGCTGGAGCTTCGAGGTGGTGGCGCCCGCGCTGGGCAGCCCGCTCGCCATCGAGGTGTTCAAGTGGCTGCTGGGCTCGATGCTGATCCTGCCCCAGGCCGTCCTGCTGGGCACAACCTTCCCGCTGCTGGCCGCGGGCGTGGCGCGCATCCAGCCCGGCAGCTCCGGCCGCGTGCTGGGCTGGCTGTACTTCACCAACAGCCTGGGCGGCGCCATGGGCGTTCTTGTCAGCGGCTTCGTGCTGGTGCCCGCCATCGGCCTGCCCGGCGCCGTGCTCACCGCCGGCCTGCTCAACATCCTGGTCGGAGCCTCCGTGGCCCTGCTGGAGCGGGGCGTGCCCGATGTTCAGGCGCCCGCGCTGGACAGCCGCCCGGCCCGGCGCACGGGCCCCGGCATCAGCCCCGGCCTGTGCCTGCTGGTCGCAGCCGTCACCGGCGCGGCCTCGCTGATTTACGAAATCGCCTGGGTGCGCCTGCTGGCCCTGATACTGGGCTCTTCCAACCACGCATTCGAACTGATGCTAAGCGCCTTCATCCTGGGTCTCGCCCTGGGCGGCTTCTACATCAGGAACCGCAGCGACCGCTTCAAGAACCCGCTGCGCGCGCTGGGCGTCATCCAGCTCGCCATGGGCACCCTGGCCAGCGCCACGCTCTTCTTCTACCGCGAGGCATTCTTGATCATGGGCTGGCTGCTGGAGGCCCTGAAACTTTCGGAACCGGGCTACATGATCTTCAGCATCGGCAGCCACATCATCGCGCTTTTGGTGATGCTGCCCGCGACATTCTGCGCCGGCATGACCCTGCCCCTGCTCACCAATTTGCAGCTCGCCTCGGGAGCAGGCGAGCGCGTGATCGGCCGCACCTACGCGGCCAACACGCTGGGCTCCATCGTGGCCGTGCTGTGGGCCGTGCACTGGCTGCTGCCGCAGCTCGGCGTGAAGGGCGCCCTGCTGGTGGGCGCAGCTTTCGACCTGCTGCTGGGCGCCTGGCTGGTAGGGGTGCGCGCCCCCTTGCGCGTGCGCGTGCCCGGCGCGGCCGTCGCCGCGGGCGTGCTGGCGCTGGCCATCATCGTGCCGCACCTGGACCCGCAGGTGCTCTCCGCCGGCCTGTTCCAGAACCGCCGCACCGTGTTGCCTACCAAGAGCAACATCGTTTATCACGAGGACGGCAAGACCAGCGCCCTTACTGTAACCCGCCACGAGCACCCGGAAAAGGGCGAATACCGGGGCTTTTCGACCAGCGGCAAGGGCAACGGCAGCCTGTTCATGAAGCAGGGCGCGGAAGACGGCGTTACCGCTGACGAGCCCAGCTTCGGCATGATCGGCCTGATGCCGATGCTGCTGAAGCCCGACGCGAAGGAGCTGGCCTGCATCGGCCTCGGCACCGGGCTCACGGCTCACGCGGCGCTGACCTCGCCGCTGGTGGAGCGGCTGGATGTGATCGAGATCGAGCAGCGCACCCTGGAGACCGCCGAGTGTTTCACGCCGGCCGTGCCGCGCGCCCTCACCGACCCGCGCAGCCACATCCACGTGGCCGACGCCAAGACCTTCTTCAGCTCGCACCCGGACAGGCGCTACGACGCCATCGTCTCCAACCCCTCCAACCTGTGGGTGAGCGGCGTCTCCGGC
>CAZJXU010000142.1:0-1653 GCA_964550095.1 uncultured Spirochaetales bacterium
CGCCGACTGCGATGGAAGGCTGGCAGCGCGCCGGCACGTCCGGGTCGCCCGCGCGCGCGCGCCGGGAATTGTCTCCGCCGCAGTTCCATTGCGGCAGCCCGCCGCCCGCAGCGGAGCCGAGCACTTGTACCTTCATGCTGCAGTTTTTTCGATGCTGAGCGCCACGGTGTTGCCGGCCAGCTCCGCCTCGATGCGCTCGCCCGGGCCGAGCCCGGCGCTTTCCAGCCGGGTCGCCAGGGTGTGCTCCTTGACGTAGTCCTGGAAGGCATCGACAGCGTCCCGGTACGCGCTCGGCAGTTCCATGCCCAGATGAATGCGATCCGCCACGTGCAGCCCGGCGTCGCGCCGCGCCTGCTGCACCATGCGCACCACGTCGCGCGCCAGCCCTTCTTGCACCAGCGCGTCGTCCATCGTGAAGTCCAGAACCGCGATCAGCTCGCCCGAGGGCAGCGCCTTGCAGGCCTGTCCCGCCCGGGCTTCGAAGCGGAATTCGAACTCGCCGGCTTCGAGGGTCTGGTCCGCTATTCGCACGCGCCCCGCATCGTCCTTCGTCCACTCGCCCGCGTTCGCCGCCGCCAGCACGTCCTTCATGTCGGGTCCCAGCCGGGGCCCCAGCACGCGCGCGTTCAGCTTCAGCCGGGGTACGGCGAAGTCGTCGATCTTTTCTTCGAGCGCCACCGTCTTGACGTTCACTTCGTCCTGGATCACTTCCCGGTAGGATGCCAGGCGCGAGGCGCCGGGCCCGGCGATGGTCAGGCTTTTCAGCGGCTGCCGCACGCGCACCTTTTCGCTGCGGCGCATGGAGAGCGCGGTGCTGCACGCGGCCCGCACCGTGTCCATGTCCGCCACGAGTTCGTCGTCGCCGGGCAGGCTCTTCGGGTCGGGCCAGCTCGCAAGATGCACGCTGCCTGCTTCTTCCGGCGCGGCGGTTTGCCCGTCCGCACGCCCGTGCACCAGGCCCTGGTGAATCTCGTCGGTGACGAAGGGCGCCAGGGGGCTCGCCACCTCGCACAGCACGCGCAGCGCGGTACCCAGGGTGTCGTAGGCCGCCTGCTTGTCTGCGTCTTTTTCGTGCTTCCAGAAGCGCGCGCGGCTGCGGCGGATGTACCAGTTGTTCAGCGTGTCCAGGTAGCTCTCCACCGCGCGGCAGGCGCCGGATACGTGGTAAGAGTCCATGTCCGCGCCGACGCGCACGATCAGCTCCCGCGTTTTCGCCAGCAGGTAGCGGTCGAGCACGGCCAGTTGCTTCGCCGCTTTCAGCGACGCGCCCGAGGTGTCCGCCTGCACACCGTCGCTGTTGGCATACAGCGAAAAGAAGTGCCAGGCGTTCCAGATCGGGGCCAGCGCGCTGCGCAGCGCGCCGGCGATCGCCTTCCCGTCTTTGTCGATGCGCAGCTCGGCGCCGGAGAGAACAGGCGAAGACACCAGGTGCCAGCGCAGCGCATCGGAGCCCAGCGCATCGAAAATCGTCTCGGGCTCGGGGTAGTTGCGCAGGCGCTTGGAGAGCTTTTGCCCGTCCCCGGCCAGCAGCACGCCGTGGCATACACAGTTCTTGAAGGGAGGGCGGTCGAAGAGTGCGGTTCCCAGCACGAACATGGTGTAGAACCAGCCCCGGGTTTGCGCGGCGTATTCGACGATGAAGTCCGCCGGGAA
>CAZJXU010000143.1:0-3941 GCA_964550095.1 uncultured Spirochaetales bacterium
GACTTCAAGTCATGCAGCGGGCCGCGCGCAGGTGCTATGCTCCGTATGAAGAACGGGCGGCGCACCGCTTTCAGAACGACACAGGCGCAGCCCGGAGCAACAGGAAGGCAGTGCGATGGCTGACATTGAAGGACTGAAAAAGTTCGTCAGAAAGAAGGGTGGCAACCGCGGCAGGGCGGAGTTCTTCGTCGGCAGGAAGGAAGAGCTGGCGTTGATCGAGAACGCCTGCATCCAGGCGGTCGAGCGGAAGGCGAGCAGCGACCCCGGGGAGATGGACGACGAGCCCGGGGTGATCCTCTTTACGGGCGCGCCCGGCATGGGCAAGAGCGCGCTGCTGGCGGAAGGACGGGTTCTCGCCCAGGGCGTTTCCGGGAACGGGCAGGAAGATGAAACGACGGGGCCGCCGAGGATCGTGAAAGCGATCCGGAAACATCTCAAGCTCGCGTCATTCGGAACACCGCTGGTGATCAAGACCGAGCCCGGACAACTGGAAACCGAGGCGTCGCTTCTGGACCTATGCGCCAAAGAAGCGCGCAGGTTGAGAGACGAAGCAGGCGCGAAGCATCTGTCGCGGGGCATCGGCATTCTGACCGACCTGTTCACCATGGCCGATCCGGAAAGGGCGCTCGGCGAACTTGACAAGATAAATGTCCTGCAACGACCGCTCGTGGTGCTGATGATCGACGAGGCGCAAAGCTCGAACGAAGACAACGCGAAGCTATACAGAAGGCTCCACCTGGGCCTGCACCAGCTTCCCATCGTTCCCGTGCTCGGCGGCCTGTCCGATTCGAGGCCCGCGCTTCGAAGGGCGGGGATATCGAGGTTTGCACGCGGGTACTCCGTCGAGCTGAAGATGCTGGACGACGGAGACTGCAAAGAAGCGATGGAAGCGTTTCTGGACAGGTACGAGATCGACGTGCCCCAAGACGGGCGCCGGGAATGGTTGAACCTGGCGGTGGAGCACAGTGATCGCTTTCCGCACCATCTCAACACGGTTCTCCTTGCGACGGCGGAAGTGGTAATCCAGCAGGGCGGAGAATTGAACTCGGGCATGCTTGCCGAGGCCGGGCAGGAGATCAAGAAATGGAAGGACGATTACTACGCGAAACAGGCCGTGGGATTCCGGCCCGCAGAAAGGAAAGTCGCCGCGCAGATCGTCATGGAGGCGACGCAACACGGAAAGGACCCCATCGACCTGGCGGGCGAACTCCTGCCGAACATCACGCATCCCCGCAAGGACGTGCACGGCGATATCGACGCCACGGGTTTCGTGCAGCGCATGGAGCACAGCGGCATGCTGTGGTGTGTCGATGATGAGGATCGGTACGAGTGCCCGATCCCCTCGTTCCATGCCTGGCTGCAAAGGAAATACGGAAAGCGCGATACGGAGCGCTCGCCGGGGCAGGACCAGGGCCGGGAGTGACTGCCGACCGAATCAGAAGCGCGTATCCAGCTTGAGGCGGATGTCGTGCCCGGACCGCTGCGACCGGCAGGTTGCTTCTTCGTCAGCGCCGTCGCTTCCGTCTCCGTTCACGCGCAATATCTTCGAGTAGGGGGAAGGGACTATCAACGAAGGGCGGGGTGAGGTCAGGCCCCAATCCTCGATGATGCCCACGAGTCAGCGTTCTCGACGCGGGCTTTGCCCATTGGTCTTGATGAAAACGAGGAAATAGGAGTGGTTCTTCCGTGCGTGTTTTTGGCGAAGGATGCGGCTGACAGCCGGGCGATTCGTCCGAACCAGGACAAACAGGTCCTTCGCGTGGAAGCCATATTCAGTGAATTCATTGATGAGTTCGACATGCGTAAGGTTTTGCATGTTTGCACTCACTTCGTCCTGACACTTCACGATCAGGACGCCGTAGGGGCGCAGGACACGGAACGCTTCTTTGCCGGACCTGAAATACATGTCGACAACAGCGGCATGGTAGCGCGGCCCGGTATCCATCGCGACGCCGTTCGAGTAGGCATTGCGGAAGGTAGAATGGCTGCCACTCCCGGCCAGCGAGCCTTTCCGGGGCCGGTAAAAACCTTCCATGTAGGGCGGGTCGAGCACAACGCAATCTATCGACTCGTTCCGGTAGGGAAGATCCCGGCAATCGACGCCGGTCGCAATGTCTGTCGCCAGCACCTTGTATGCCCCGGCTTCGACGCGCTTCCAAAACACGCCCTTGCCGTAGGTGACATCCGCCACCGTCGAGCCGCGCGGTACGTGAAGGTTCAGAATGTGCGGGAACAGTTGCTCGTTCGAACCAAGATGCGCACTGAAAACAAGGTCGCTGGTCGACTCGCCGGCCGGTGATTTGCGGCGCGCCGCTTCCGCCGTCTTGACATGGCCGGACATAGGTGGCGGGACCTCTTTCCTGTAACCAGGGGAGCGGTGTTTCAGCGTGTCCATGTTGTTGATAGTAGTGCGCCTGGTGAACATGCGCAGCCCCGCGTGCGTGCGACCGAATCAGAAGCGCGTATCCAGCTTGAGGCGGATGTCGTGCCCGGAGCGGCCCCGGCGGCTGCCGCCGAACTCGACGCCCGTGCGCAGCTCCGGCGCCCAGGCGCCGAAGGGCGTGAGGCGCCAGCCGAGGCGCCATTCCGGGAGCCCTTCGCTAATGCCGAGGCGCGCCCAGGGCGTGCCGGTGTAGCGACCGCCCAGCAGGGAGAGCCCGTAGCCGAGTTCCGTTTCGATGCGCGCGCCGGGGAGCGCGCGCCCCGGGCGCCCCATGAAGGCCGGCGAGTCGTCGTCCAGGCCAAGCTTGAAGATGTCGTCCATGCCGCCGCCGGCGCTCCGCCCGCCGTAGCCGCTGTTCAAGGCGAGGGCCAGGCCGCGCTCCGATGCGGGGGCCGGGTCGTAGCGCAGCTCGCCCGACACGCCCCATTCGCGCGTGCCGGAAGCCCGGTGCGCGACCAGGGAACGCGCCCGCAGGTCGAAGGACAAGCCCCGTATGCCCGCGTAGCGCAGCCCCGCTTCGAGGTCCGCGCCCGTGCCGGCGTCGAGGTCGCCGCCGTCATACAGCACGCCGAGTTCGACGCTGGGCGTGAGCGTGGCGCCGTCTTCCCAGGTGATGTTGCGCGAGCCCGAAAGGCCGAAGCGCACGCGGTTCGCGTTGTTTGAAGTGGAAGGCAGCAGGCGCTCGTCCACCGCGTCCGAGGTGGTGCGCACGAAGGAGGCATCGGCGCGCAGCGAAAGCTCGACGCCGCTCGGGGTGTCCGGGCGGATCACCCTGCCCCGCACGCCGGCCGAGCCCATGACAAGGCTGACGTCGGTCTCTACCTCGGCCCGGTATTCGGGCTTCAGCACCATGTTGCCGTCGCCGTAACCCAGGGTCGCCCACGCGGTCGGCCCGCCTTCGGAGCGGTAACCGAGGTAGGGGTAGAAGCCCGTCATGTTGGCTTCCACTTCGCCCGCGCCGTCGCCGCTGAAGTCGCCCGAGCCGTAGCTGTAGGCCGCGGACAGGCCCAGCAGCCAGGGGCCGGAGGAGCGGTCGGTTCCGAACTGGCCCGTTACCACATCGCCATCGACTTTGAGCGCGCCCTGCCTGGCTTCGAAGGTGGTATGGGCGCCGCGGCCCCACACCGAAGGGGCGCCCTCGCCCGACATGCCGCCCAGCACGAAGGAACTCGCGCCGAGCATGCTGCGAAGATCCGGCAGTGTCAGCGACAGCGAGCGGCCGCGCCCGCCTGAATAATGGGCGCCGCCCGAGCCGCGCAAGGCGGAACTGCCGCCGGCGCCCTCCGAAAGCTCCGGCATCCCGGCAAAGGGCGCATCCGCTGCGGGCCCGGCCAGGGGCGCGTCCTGCACGGCGACGGTGGGCGCATCGGCGTACATGGCGGCGAAGGTGTGCTCGCGCAGGCCGGAGGCATCGACGCCGGGGCTGCCAAGACCGCTGATGGAACCGAGCACGTCGAAGAAAGGATGCACGCGTTGGCCGGCGGATGTGCCGGATGCG
>CAZJXU010000144.1:0-3758 GCA_964550095.1 uncultured Spirochaetales bacterium
TCGGCATCGCCCGGCGGCGGCGTCACGACGCACCGGCGAGGCGGTCTGCGGCCTCGTCTTCCAGGAAAGCCGCGTGCAGTTCGCGCACGGCGCGCTCCGCACAGCCTGCTTCCACCACCGCTGAAATCTTGATTTCGCTGGTGCTGATCATCTGTATGTTGATGCCGCTTTCGGCCAGCACGCTGAACATGCGCGCTGCAATGCCGGCGTGATCTTTCATGCCGAGCCCCACCACCGACACCTTGGCGATGTTTTCGTCGCCGCTGACTCCCGCGCTGCCCAGGCTCGGCGCGGTTTCCCGGGCCAGCGCCAGGGCGCGCTTGAACTCGGCCTTGGGCACGGTGAAGGTCAGGTCGGTGTTGCCGTCCTGCGAGAGGTTCTGGACGATCATGTCCACCACGATGCCGGCTTCGGCCAGCGGGCTGAACAGGCGCGCCGCCACGCCCGGCGTGTCCTTGACGCCGCTTACGTAAATTTTCGCTTCGTCGCGGTTGCTGTTCACGCCGGTGACGATCAGCTTTTCCATGACATCCTCCTCGCGCACCACCCGGGTGCCTTCCCCCTCGTGAAAAGAAGAACGCACGTGCAGGGGCATGCCGTGCGCCATGGCGAACTTCACCGAGCGAATCTGCAAAACCTTGGCGCCCAGGCTGGCGAGTTCCAGCATCTCGCTGTAGGCGATGCAGGAAAGCTTGCGCGCGCCGGGGACCAGGTTCGGATCCGCGGTGAAGACGCCGTCGACGTCCGTGTAGATTTCGCAAATGTCCGCTTCCAGGGCGCAGGCCACGGCCACCGCGGTGGTGTCGGAGCCGCCGCGCCCGAGCGTGGTGATGCGTCCGCCTGCATCGACGCCCTGGAAGCCGGCCAGCACCGCAATGCCGCCGCGCGAAAGCACCTGGTGGATGCGCTCGGCGTCCACGTGCAGAATGCGGGCGCGCCCGTGTTCGGAATCGGTGTGCATGCCCATTTGCGCGCCGGTGAAACTCTGCGCGTCACCGCCCAGCGACTGGATCGCCATGCACAGCAGGGCGATGGTCTGTTGCTCGCCGGTCGCCAGCAGCACGTCCAGTTCGGCGCGGTTCGGCGCTTCGCCGCCCAGCTCGCCCGCCAGCGCCAGCAAGGAGTCGGTGGCGCCCGCCATGGCCGAGACCACCACCACCACCCGGTTGCCCGCGCGCTGCGTTTCGGTCACGCGGCGCGCTACGCGGCGAATGCAATCCGGGTCGGCCACGCTGGTGCCGCCGAACTTTTGCACGATCAGGGACATTGCTCTCTCCATCGCTTCAGCACGGCTTCCGCCGCGGCGCCGTGCGCACGGGCGCTGAAGCGGCGCGCGTTCTCGCCTTCCCGGTCGATGCGGAGCGTGTCGATGCAGAGTTCCAGGCGCTTTTCCGGGAGCGCGTCCGCGAAGCGATCCGCCCATTCGACCAGCAACAAAGTACCTGCTGCGAGCCAATCCGTTAACCCCGCCAGTTCCAGTTCGTCCGCGCTTTCGAGCCGGTAGAAATCGGCGTGCACCAGGCGCTGGCACGAAGCGCCGGGCGGCAGCGGAAACTCGACGGCGATGGCGAAGGTGGGGCTTTGCAACCAGGCGGGGTCGATGCCCAGCGCCTCGGCCACGCCCTTTGCGAACAGGGTTTTGCCGGCGCCCAGCGGGCCCGACAGCGCCACCACCAGCGCTTCCTCTGCTTCGTCGCCCGATTGCGCACCGACGCCGGACGCAGCAGGCACGGGCGGAGTTTGCACCGGCGTACCAGGTACGGGCGCGTCGCCCGGCTCTTCGACGCCCGGCTGCGCGGCGCCGGGCGCACCCCTCTCCGGCGCGGCGGTCGATTCCACGGCGCCAACACTTCGCAAAGCGGCAGCCAGACCCTGCGCCAGGGTCCGGGTCTCAGCCCGGCTCCGGGAAATCCAGCACATCGCCCGCTCCAAAAACCGCCGGGGCGCGCACCCGGCGCAGCGCTTCCATCACGCCCGGCAGCTCCAGCGCCACCTCTCCTGCAGGAAGCCCCGCGGAGGCGCGCTGCCTGGAGAGCCGGTCTGCAGCCGCGCCGTGCAGAAACACCGCCGCGGCAGTCAGTTCAAAAACCTTTGCCTCGCCGGCGCCCATGTCGCCGCCTACACCCACACCCATGTCGCCGCCCACACCCACGCCTATGTCGCCGCCGCCCGCGCGCAGACCCTGGGCGAGCAAGGCGCCCAGCGCGCCGGCCAGCAGGTCGCCGCTGCCGCCCGCGGCCAGCAAGGCCCCCCCGGTGGGGTTGATGCAAATCCGCCCGCCCGGCTGCGCGATCACCGTGGCCGCGCCCTTGAGCACCACCACCGCGCCGCTCTGCTGCGAAAGAAGGCGCGCCGCCGACACGCGATCTTTATTGATCTCGGCGGCGCTGATGCCGAGCAGGGCGGATGCCTCGCCCGGGTGCGGCGTGAGCACCGTGGGCGCACGGCGCGCGGCGAGTTCATGCAGCGCGCCCTTGAATGCAAGCAGGCCATCGGCGTCGAGCACCAGCGGCGCCGGCGCCTCCAGGCTCACCCGGCGCACCAGCTTGGCGGTTTCCTTTGCGCGCGAGAGCCCCGGGCCGAACACCAGCACGTCGCGCGTTTCCGCCAGTTCCATAATGCGCTCGAAGGCGGCCAGTGCAAGCGCGCCTTCAGCGTTCTCCGGCAGCGGCTCTGTCATCGCCTCGGTGAGCTTGGCCGCAAGCAGGGGTTCGAGACTGCCCGCGCAGGCTGCAGTCACCAGGCCCGCGCCCGCGCGCATGGCCCCCTTCGCGAGCAGTTCCGCCGCGCCCAGCTTGCCGCGGCTGCCGGCCACGCCGAGCACGTGACCGAAGACGCCCTTGTGTGCATCAGCGGGCCGGGGCGGCAGCGCCAGGGCCACGCGCGCCCGCGTCCATAGTTCCGCGGGTTCTGTCTGCCCCGGCGCCTGGTCCGCGATGCCGATGCGCGCCACGCGAATGCGCCCGGACAGTTCGCGGCCCGGCGGCAGGGCCAGGCCGAGTTTGGGCAGCGCCAGGGTCAGGGTGCGATGCGCGCGGACGCACAGGCCGGGCGTTTGCCCGGTGTCCGCATCGAGACCCGAAGGGATATCCACGGCCAGCACCCGCGCGCCCGCATCCCGTGCGCGCAGCATGCGGCGGATGGCGGCCTGCAGTTCGCCTTGCGGCGCGCGCGAGAGCCCGGTCCCCAGCAGTGCGTCGATGATCAGCGCGCCCGGCTTGATGCGCGGCCTTCCGGAAACAAAAGGTACGCCGGCCTTGCGCGCGCGGCGATACGCGGCGGCGGCGGAAGCTTTGAGGCGCCGCGCACCAAACAGCGGCCATACCTGCACCGGTACGCCGAGCCCGTGCAGGCGCCGTGCTGCAACCAGACCGTCGCCGCCGTTATTGCCCGGCCCGCAGGCGACAAGCACCTGTGCGCGTTCGGCCGCGCCGAGCTGCAACGCTTCTGCGGCGACGCTCTGCCCGGCGCTCTCCATCAGGATCACTTCGGGGATGCCGAGGCTGCGGATGGTGTGGCGATCAAGCCTGCGCATCTGCTCCGACGAGAGCAGCGGCCATACGGGAGCGGGGAGCGCCATTGGCTAAAGGGGGCCGGCTTAGCCCAGGGCGCGGCGCAGGTCGCCGGCGAGTTCCTGCGCCAGCTCGTGCACGCGCGCTTCGTCTTCGCCCTCCACCATGACGCGGGCGATGGGTTCGGTTCCCGAGTAGCGAATCAGCACCCGGCCGCGCCGGCCGAGTTCGTCCTCCACCTTGCGG
>CAZJXU010000145.1:0-11135 GCA_964550095.1 uncultured Spirochaetales bacterium
GCGCGTCCGGGATCAGCTGCGCCTGTACCGAAGCTACTGCGTGCGCGAGCTTATGGGCCGCGAGCACCCCGTGCTGATGCAGGCATTGGACTGGCTGGAAGAACGCGCGCCGGAGCTGCCGGCACACCTAAGCTGGGGAGACGCGCGCCTCGGCAACATGATTTTCAGTAACTCCCGCTGCGCGGCCATACTCGACTGGGAGGCCGCCGCGCTGCTCCCCGCCCAGGCCGACATCGGCTGGTGGGTGATGTTCGACCGCATGTCCTTCGACGACCTCGACATTGCGCGCATGCCGGGCTTTCCGAGCCGCGAGCAGATGACCAAGCACTGGGAACAGGCATCCGGGCTCGAGGCGGGCGACATGCACTACTGGGAGATGCTCGCCATCATGCGTTTTTGCGCGATCATGCTCAAGCTGGGCGACCGCATGATGCAGGCGGGCATTGCGGTGGAGCCGAATGTGCCCATCGAGAACGGCGTAACGCGCGCGCTGCGACGGCGGCTCGCGGTGTGAAGCTGATTTGCCAAAGGACGCGGTCGGTCACCAGGGCCGATCGAAACGGTCACGAATCGCGCAACCCTTCCGCGCCGGCTGCTTGGCGACAGTAGAGCCAGCCGGCGTCACGCGGTCGGCTCGGTGGAAATTGCGGGCGGACCCCGTTTAAGCAATTACCGAAATCCAGTCGAGCCCCGTTTGGGCCATTTCCGAAATCGCAGGCGGACTTCGTTTAAGCCATTTCCGAAATTGCGGGCGGACTTCGTCCAGGCATTTACCAAGGTCCATGCAACGTCCAGACGGCCCCTGCTTGAGCAATTGCCGGGATCCAAACGGCGGACCCCGTTCAGGCAATGACCGAAGTCATCCTCCCAGCCAGCGCGCGAGCGCCATCCCCGGGTCTTTGAGCTGGTCGATGTGCGTGTAGTAGTGCTGCTTCCAGTCCATGCGACCGAGGCCCGCGAAGAGCATCAGGTTCAGCGGGTAGCTGTCGCTGTCGGTACAGCGACGGAAATCGTCGCGAAACAGAAAGCGCGGCTTGTTCAGCGCCACGGCCACGCCGAGTTCCACCATCACGCCTTCGTCGGGCGGCGTGCCGTTGACGACGGCAAACACCCCGTCCGCTTCGCGCACATCGCGAAGACAGTTCTCCGCGACCTGGCAGGCCCAGCCCTCGCGGCTCTTATCTACCTGGGCGCTGCGCGAAAAGGGCTCCCACACTTCCGCGCCCAGCGCTTCGAGATGCGCCACGATCTGCGGCAAAAGCAGGCCGGCCTGCTGGGCGGAAAAGCCGTAGGGGTTGGCGAGGTACAGGGTCTTTTTCACGTTTGGCGGCTCCGGGCCTCTCGTCAGCCGAGAAAGTTCGCCACTTCCTGGGTGGGCAAGCGGTGGAAGCGGCGCCCGGGAAGGCTGCGCTCCAGGGCCGCCACTTCCAGGCTGGCTGCAGGCAGCTCCGGGGCGCCGTGGCCCGCGTGGCGCAGTGCAAGGCGACCGAAGCGCACCGCTTCGGCGAGGTCCATGCCCTCCTGGTAGTTCTCCTGCAGGTAGCGGGTCAGCTCGTCCACGCCGCCGCCGATGGCGCAAAAGCGGTGCTGGTCCTGCACCGAGCCGTCGAAGCTGATGCGGTAGATGGCGTTGGCTTCGTCGCCGGCGAATGCGTCGTCCCCCACTTCGGCCACCACGATCTCCACCTCCAGCGGCTTGGGCGAGCGCGTGAACTCGTCGCCCAGCAGTTGCGAGTACAGGTTGGCCAGGGCCTGGCCGCGCACGTCTTCCCGGCTGAAGCGGTAGCCCTCCACGTCCGCCCACTGCACGCCCATTTTGCGCAGCCGGTCGAACTCGTTGAACTTGCCGACGCCGGCGAAGGCGATGCGGTCGTAGATTTCGCCGATCTTCTGAAGCTGGAGCGGGTTCTCGGCGATCAGCAGGATGCCGCCCTGGTATTCAAATGTGATCAGCGACTTGCCGCGCGCGATGCCCTTGCGCGCAAACTCCGACTTGTCCCGGCTCATCTGCGCCGGGTTGACATAGAAGGGGAAGGTCACGCTCCGCCCTCCGCCCGGCCCGCGCCCGCCGCGGGCAGCGCCTGGTAGGCGGCAGCGATTTCCTCGTCGGAGAGCGATTCGATGCCCTCGGCCGTGCAGGTCTTGATGCGCGGGTAGATGGCGCGCCGCAGGTCCACGCCGCCCGTGGCGCGGTCTTCGTCGGCTGCGTCGGTGAGCGCGGCGAGGGCGGCCTTCACGGCCTGTTCGCGGGAGGCCCCGGGCGCGAAGGACTTCTTCAGACTCTCTCGCGCGAAAATGCCGCCGGAGCCCACGCATTCGAACTCGCGCTCTTCGTAGCGGCCGCCTGTTATCTCGTACTTCCAGACGCGGCCGATGTTGCGACGCAGGTCGTAGCCCGCAAAGATGGGCACGACCGCAAGGCCCTGCATGGCGGCCGGCAGGTTCTGGCGAATCAAACCCGAGAGGGTGTTGGCCTTGCCCTCCAGCTCCAGGGCGCGGCCTTCTATCTTTTCCCGGTGCTCGAACTGCACGCCGACCAGGCGCGCCATTTCGGCCGCCGGGCCCGCGGCGCCAGAGAGCGCCATCAGCGAGTAGCGGTCGGTGGCATACACCTTGTCGATTTCCCGGGACGCCACCTGGTAGCCCATGGTGGCCAGCCTGTCCCCCGCCACCAGCACGCCGTCTGCGTAGGTGAGCGCCAGGCAGGTGGTGCCGTGCGGGGCGTTTTCCACGGGGCCTGCCGCGGCGTGGAAACACCCGGCCATGGCGGTGCGCAATTGCGGAAACTCCTGTTCGAGAAGTTCCGAAAAGCTGGCGCCCTTGTAGCCGTTCCAGTAACGCAAAATTTCCCCGCCTGTCAGTGCATGCTGGTGCATGCGGGTGCATGCACGCAAGACCGCGTTCACGCCGACGCCGCGTGCTGATCGCCGCCAATCATCGCCGCCCGCCCATCCCCGGCGCCTTTCGGGGCGCAGGCCGGATGTGCGGCACGGGTACAGCAAGCGGCGTTATTCGCCGCCCCGCTGCACGTAGTTCTTGACGAACTCCTCGGCGTTCTCTTCGAGCACTTCGTCGATCTCGTCCATCAGCGAATCCACGTCCGCTTTCAGCGCCTCGCCCTTTTTCTTGACCTGCTCGGCGCGCGCGCCCCCGCCTTCGCCGCCCGGACCGCCCGAACGGCTGACGGGCTTTTGCTTCTGCTCCTGGCCGGCGCTCTGCCAGACGCCGAAGGAGGCGGCATCCGCCGCGCCGCTGGCGAACTCCGCGTCGGTGCGCCGGGCGGCGCTTCGCTTGATTTGCCTGTGCATGGTGTGTCTCCCGGTTTCGAGTTTCAGGGTTCAGGGTTCAGTTTTCAGGCGCGCAGGTTCTTCACCAACTGCGCCGTGTTCTCCGAGTTTTCAATCAGTTCCTGGACGTGCAGCTTCGAGCCCTTGAGCGGCTCCGCCATCAGCACCCGCTTGATCGGCTCGTCATCCACGGAGAAGGAAATCGAGTCCCAGTTGACGCCGAAGACCTGGTCGCCGTAGTGCTTCAGGCAGGCGCCGCGAAAGTAGGCCCGGGTGTCCTCCGGCGGCGTGTGCACCGCCCGCTGGATCTCCCGGTCGCTCACCACGCGCCGCACCTTGCCTTCGCGCTCCATAAGATAGTAAAGACCGCGCTCCGGGCGCAGGTCGTGGTACTGCAGGTCCAGCATGGAAACGCGGGAATCGCGCCAGTCCAGGCCCTTGCGCTCCATGAAGCCCTCCACCAGCGCCTTCTTGATCACCCAGTCGAGGCGGTCGGAAAGCGCCATCGGGTCTCGTTCCAGGGTATCGAGCACTTCGCCCCAGTGCGAAAGCAGCTCCGGCGCCCACTCGGGCGGGCCCATCTCCACGGCCGAGACGGCGCGCCTCGAGGTGTAGCGCAGCGCCATTTCCAGGTATTCGCGCTGAAGCTGCAGCGCGGTGAGGCGGCGCCCGTTGATCAATTCCACTTCGCGGCGCAGCGTGGGGTCGTGGCTGACCTCGCGTATCGCGCGCACCGGGTCGCGCAGGGCCAGGTCGATATCCACCGCGCCGTCTTCGATCATCGCCAGCACCAGCGCGGTGGCGCCCTGGCGCAGCCATATCGTGTACTCGCTCATGTTCGAGTCGCCCACGATAACGTGCAGGCGCCGGTACTTCTCGCGGTCGGCGTGCGGCTCGTCCCGGGTGTTGATGATGGGGCGCTTGACCATGGTGTCCAGCGCCACCTCGGTTTCGAAAAAATCGGCGCGCTGGGAGAGCTGGTAGTCGCAGGGCTCGGCGTGGTTTTCGCTGCCGACTTTCCCCGAGCCGGCATAGACCTGCCGGGAAACGAAGAAGGGAATGAGCTGCTCGGCGATCTGCTTGAACGAGGTGCGGCGATCCACCAGATAGTTTTCGTGACAGCCGTAGCTGTTGCCCTTGCGGTCGCTGTTGTTCTTGTGGATCAGCAGCTCGGTACCGGGCTTCAACAGCGCCGATGCCGCCTGGCGTGAAATTTCCAGGATGCGCTCGCCGGCGCGCTCGTAAATGACCAGGTCTCTCGGGTTGGTGACCTCGGGGCAGGAATACTCGGGGTGGGCGTGATCGACGTAGTAACGCGCGCCATTCTCGAGTGTTTTATTGCGGGCGATATTCTCCTGCTGGTTGGGCGTGTACTTCTCGCCGTCCACCTGGAAGCCGCGCGCGTCGGCCAGCGGGTTTTCCTGGTCGTAGTCCCAGAGGATGCGCAGCGACTGCTCTTCGCAATAGGCGTTCACCAGCAGCACGCAGTTGGCGACGGGGTCGAGGCCGGGCGCCGGGCCCGCGTGCTCCGTGCTGCGCGCCGCAATGCCGAATTCGATCTCGGTGCCCATCACTTTGGGAATCGCCATGGATACTCCGTCGTGCGCGGTGTGCGCCCCCGCCTGCCAACCGACAGGCCCGCCTGGCCGGAGGGCCGGGGGGGCATCCCAATGCTAGACGTACTGGCCGCTCGCGTCCACGTTCTGGATGCTGCGCTCCTTGCGATTGATTCCCGTGATCAGCGTCCGGACATTGATGATGCGCTCGCCCTTGCGCCCGGAAATCCGGGCCCAGTCGTCCGGGTTGGTGGTGTTGGGCAGGTCCTCGTTCTCCTTGAACTCGTCCCGCACCGCCTGGCGCAAATCGGAGACCCGGATGCCGCGCTCGCCCTCTGTGAGAAAGCGCTTGACGGCGGCCTTCTTGGCGCGGGCCACGATGTTTTCGATCATGGCGCCGGACGCGAAGTCCTTGAAGTAGAAGAGCTCCCGCTCGCCCTTGGCGTAGGTCACCTCGAGGAACTTGTTGTCGTCGTCGGTGGCGTACATGGCCTCGATGGTGTCGTTCAGCATGCCCTCGACGATTTTTTGCGGGTCGCTGCCGTAGCGATCCTGCGCCTCCCGGTGGAAGGGCAATTCGGGCAGCAGGTACTTGCTGAAAATCTCGAAGGCGGCCTCGGCGTCGGGGCGATTCACCTTGACCTTGAGGTCGAGGCGCCCGGGGCGCAGCACCGCGGGGTCGATCAGGTCCTGGCGGTTCGAGGCGCCGATCACGATGACGTTTTTCAGCGATTCCACGCCGTCGATCTCGGAGAGGAACTGGGCCACCACGGTGGCCTCCATGTCCGAAGAGACGCCGCTGCCGCGCATGCGGAACAGTGAATCCATCTCGTCGAAGAAGATCACCACCGGCACGTCCTCGTTGGCCTTTTCGCGGGCGCGCTTGAACACCTCGCGAATCTTGTGCTCGGTTTCGCCCACGTACTTGTTGAGCAGCTCCGGCCCCTTCACGTTGAGGAAGTAGGCGGGCGTCGGGCGCCCGGTGCGCTCCGCGGTGCGCCGGGCCAGGCTGTTGGCGACAGCCTTGGCGATCAGGGTCTTGCCGCAGCCCGGCGGGCCGTAGAGCAAAATGCCCTTGGGCGGCGTCAGGCGATACTCCTGGAAAATCTCAGGATGCATGTAGGGCAGCTCGATGGCGTCGCGCAGAATTTCCACCTGCTCGCCCAGCCCCCCGATGCGGTCGTAGGAAATGTCGGGCACCTCTTCCAGGGCAACCTCTTCCACCGACGACTTCGGCATCTTTTCAAAGGCGTACTGCACGCGCGGATCGACCAGCAGGTGGTCGCCCGCCTTGATCCGCTCGCGCCGCAAGGGCTCTGCGAGCGTGACCACGCGCTCGTCATCGGTGTGGCCCAGCACGACAGCGCGGCCGTCTTCGAGCAAATCGACCACGGCGGCGATTTCCCCGCGCTGCGTGAAGCCAACGCCCTCGACGATGTTGAAGGCCTCGTTGAGCACCACGCCCTGGCCTTCCTCGAAGAGCGTGGCATCGATGCCCGGGTGAACGTGCACGCGCATGCGCTTTCCGTCCACGATGATTTCCGCGCTGCCGTCCTTGTTGGTGCGCTGAAACACGCCGTAGCTGTTGGGCGGCGCGCACAGCTTGTCCACTTCTTCCTTCAGCAGCTCGATGTGCTGTTTGGCCTCGGTCAGCGCGTTGACCAGGCGTTCGTTGCGGCGGCGCGCCTCGGCGGCCTGTTCGTGCGCCAGGCGGCTGCGGCGACGCAGAATTTCCTGGTCGGAAATGACGCAATCCAGGCGCCGGCGAAACTCGCTGGACTCGCCCCCGAAAAACTCGAGCGCTTCGCGCAGCGTTTCCAGCTCGTCATTCGGACCCGGCGACCGGTCTTGCCAGGCGTCGTCGCCCGGCGCACCCGGCTCGCCGCGGCCTTCGCGAGCCCGGCGCTCTCGGCCCTCCGCAGAGAAGCGCCCATCGCGATCTTCTACGCGATCAGACTCTCCGGAACGCCGCCTGCGCTCATCCGCTGAATCGAACTCACTCATCGCCTTCTCTGCGTGTGGTGCGTTTAGTGCGTGTGCTGCGTGCGAACCCTGCGCAGCCGGCGCCAGCCTGCGCCGACAAAGTCCACAACACCATCAGGGTAAAGGGAGCGGGCCCCCCTGTCAACCAAATCCGGGCGGCGGGGCCGGTTTCGGGCGGGGCTTCGCTGCGACAGGTCATGGCGATGCATCCGGCACGAGCACCCGTTCGCCGGGGCCGGGCTCGTAGCGAAAGCGCTCTGCGGGAATGCCCTGGTTGATGCGCGCCTCGGCGAAGCGCATCCGCATGCGGTTGCCGAACAGGTCGCCGATCACGAATTCGTCAAACGCGCCTTCCGGCAGCTCGACCTGGAGTTCGATGTACTCGTAGGCGGCGCCGGCGCGGGGCGTGAGCCGAAGCTGCGCCGAGTGTTTGACGCAGCGCGTCGCATCCACCTCGAACTGCTCCTTGATACGCGCAGTGCCGAACAGAAAGGCGAGCGCGGTAACCGACACGAAGCTCTCGGCGAGCGGCAAGACCGTCACCTCCCTCACCCCGTCGTCCGCCGTGGACACCAGCCACGCGGTCTCTCCGTCGGCAACAAACAGCGAGGCGTGCGGCGTTTCGTACTGCCAGCGCATGCGGCCCGGCCTGGCGAGTTCTACCCGGCCTGTCGAAATTTCCGGCCCGGGGTACATCGCGCTTTCCTGTTTCTGTTCGAAGCGCGCGCTGAAATCGCGCACGCCCTGGTAGTGACTCTGCAAACTCTCGAGCGCGGCGGCGGCGCAGGCGCCCGCTTTCGCCGCCGCAGGCGCAGGCAGGGCGAGCGCCTGCACTGCCATGCACAGGGCGAGCAGGCCCGGCGACGGGCGCTTACTCCACATCACCGCCATCGTGTGCATGCACCAGCACTTCGCGTCCCTTGGCGCCGATTTGCGGACCCACGATGCCCTCCCGTTCCATCCGTTCGATCATGCGCGCCGCCCGGTTGTAACCGATCTTGAGGCGCCTCTGAATATAGGAAATGGAGGCGTTGCGCGATTCGGCCACGATGTGCACTGCAGCATCGTAGTGCTCGTCCATCTCTTCGTCCGGGAGCAGCGGGGCCTCTTCGTCGCTCTCGTGCAGGCGCACCAGGTCGTCGTCGAACTGCGGCCTGCCCTGGCTGCGCAGGTGGCGCACCAAAGCCGCCACCTCGCGCTCGGTGACGAAGGAGCCGTGCAGACGCTCCAGCTTGGAGGTGCCGGGCGCCAGGAAGAGCATGTCGCCCATGCCGAGCAGCGCCTCGGCGCCGCCCTGGTCGAGTATGGTGCGCGAATCGGTGCGCGAAGAGACCTGGAAGGAAATGCGCGAGGGAAAGTTGGCCTTGATGATGCCCGTCAGCACGTCCACCGAGGGACGCTGGGTGGCCAGCACCAGGTGGATGCCGGCGGCACGCGCCATCTGCGCCAGGCGCTGCAGGCTCTCTTCCACGTCGCGCGCCGAGACAATCATCAGGTCTGCCAGTTCGTCGATCACCACCACGATGTAGGGCATGTGCTCGTAGCGCACCTCTTCGCCCTGCTCTTCGCCGGGCTTCGGGCGCAGGAAGTAAGTGCTCTCTCCGTCGGCCAGCGCTTCTTCCACGCGCCGGTTGAACTGCGAAATGTTGCGCACGCCCAGCGCGGCCATGCGCTGGTAGCGCTCTTCCATCTTGCGCACGATGCCCTGCAGGGCGGCGGAGGCCAGCTTGGGGTTGGTGACCACGTCGGCGATCAGGTGCGGGATGCCTTCGTAAATGGAGAGCTCGAGCAGCTTGGGATCGACCAGCAGCAGCTTCACTTCGTCCGGCGTGGCCCTGCACAAAATCGAACACAGGAGAGAGTTCAGGAACACGCTCTTGCCGGTGCCGGTGGCGCCCGCCACCAGCAGGTGCGGCATGGCGGAGAGATCGGCCTCCACCGGGTTGCCGAAGATGTCCTTGCCGAGCGCCATGGTCAGCTTCGACTTGCTGGAGCGGAAACTCTGCGCCTGCAGCAGGTCGAGGATGTACACGACCTCGCGCTCGCTGTTCGGCACTTCGATGCCCACCACGCTCTTGCCGGGAATCGGCGCCACGATGCGTATCGAAAGGGCGCGCAGCGCCAGCGCCAGGTCGTCGGTCAGGTTGGTGATTTTGTTGACCTTGATGCCGGGCGCCGGCTCGAACTCGTACATGGTGATCACGGGGCCGGGATGCACGGTCACCACCTTCCCCTGCACGTTGAAGTCCGCCAGCTTTTTTTCGAGGATGCGCGAGTTCATGATCAGGCTGTCGCGGTCGTAGTCGCGCCCGCTCCCTTTCGGCGCCTGGAAAACCGACGCGGCGTCGGGCGTGAGATAGGGGCCGAGCGCCGTGTTCTCGCTGAACACGAAAGTGTCCTGCGCGGGGGCATCCGGCTTTTTGGGTTTGTGCTCGACGATGTCCGGCGCGGCGCGCCCTGCTGCCGCCTCCTGGCCCTGCGCGCCCTTGCGGAAGGCCCGGGGCAGCAGCCCCCCCTTCTTTGCAGGCGCGTCCCCGGCCTGCGCGGTCGGCGCCTCCTGCCCCGGCCCCGCTGGCTGCTGCGACGGGCGGGCGGCGCCCGGGGGCAGCGCTGCGGGCGCCGCAATCTGCGTGTCCGCATGGCGGCGCCGGAACAGGCGCACGGCGAAGACGCGGGCCGCGCCCCTTTGCAGCCAGGCATAGAAGCGCGGGATGTCGGCGCCGAAAAAGCGGCGGACGCCCGAGGCCAGGGCCGCGAAAAAGGAGGCGAAGGCGCGCAGCACGGCGCGCCCGGTGTGCTTTGCTGCGCGCGCCAGGGCAGAAAGCGCCGCGCCCGGCGCCACGCCGAACAGGCCGAAGCCCGCAACCAGCAGGACCAGCGCGTTCAAAAGCAGCGCGCCGCTGGTCGAAAAGAGCGCCCGTTCGCCGCTTGCCAGCAGAGCGCCCAGGGCGCCGCCGCTAAGCGCGGGCAGCCCCGCGCGCGGGCCGACCAGCTCGGGCAGCGCTATCAGCGCAAAGAGCAGCAGCAGGGCCGAACACCAGAAGCGCGCGGAAAAGCGCAGGCTGCGGCGCACCAGCAGGAAGCCGCCGGACAGGAACACGCCCGCCACCACCAGCGGGCCGCCGAGCGAGCCGAAGAAGCGCAGCAGCAGCGCGGCGGTAGTGGCGCCCACCACGCCGCCCGCCGTTTCCGAGCCTGCGCCGTGCGTGCCTGCTTCGCTGTAGCTCCACAGGGCCAGCATCGCGAGCAGGGCGAAGCCGATCAGCAGCAAGCCCAGCAGCTCGCGCCCCGCCGTGCGCAGCATCCGGGTCTGCGTGCGCAGATCCGACGCGCGCAGGCTCCCCACAGAGCGCAGTCGTCCCTTTATTCCAGCCATCCGTGCGTCCCTCACCCCCCTGGGACGGGTAATCGCCATACTTTAACGGGGCGGTGGGCGGGGCGTCAAGTTCGCAAACAGGAAGAAAGTCAGCGCCCGGTGCGAAGGCCGGTGTCGGGCGGACCTCAGCCCCGCTTGCTGGCGGAAGGCGGCGCGGCGCCGGGAGCGGCGTGGGCGGCGGCCCGGGACGGAGCGGCGTCCGCGGTCGCGGCCGCGGCGAAACCCGCCTCGATGGCCTCGCGCACGCGCTGCTTCAGGAGCCGGCGGTCCGCCGCGGAGGAAAGCCCCGCCGTGGGAATCGGCCTGCCATACACCACCGTCATCTCGCCCGATTTCACCTTGAGCGATTTTTTCGGAAGCAGCGCGCGGCCGCCGGAAACGGCGACCGGCAAAATCGGCACGCCGGCCTGGACGGCCAGGTGAAAGCCGCCGCTTTTGAAGTCGGCCAGCCGGCCGTCTGCTGAGCGCGTGCCTTCGGGGAAGATGATCACGTTGGTTCCTCCGGCGATGCGCCGGGCTGCAGCCCGCAGGCTCTCCACCGCCCGGGCGCGGTTGCCCCGGTCGATCATCACCTGGCCGGAAATCCACAACGCCCAGCCGAACAGCGGAATCCAGCCGAGTTCGCGCTTGGACACGAAGCGCCAGGAGATGGGCAGGGTGAGAATCAGCGCGCCGATGTCGAGCGCGCTCTGGTGGTTGGACATCACCACCTGGGGCCGCGTGAGGTCGATGTGGGCGAGCCCCTCGGCCCGGACCCGCACGCCGCAGCTTCGGAAAATCCAGCGCAGCCAGGCGCGGGCGCACCAGACCACCAGTTCGCCGTTTACGAGGCCCAGGATGCAGGCCGCGCTGCCCCAGTAAATGGTGTACAGGACGATCAGCACGAAGCGCAGGGCGTAGATCACAGCCTTCTCCGGCTCCGACGGAAAATTC
>CAZJXU010000146.1:0-11878 GCA_964550095.1 uncultured Spirochaetales bacterium
TGCTGTAGCGGCCGATGCGCACCTCGTGGACCTCGGCGCGCACCACGCACCTCGGCCACAGCGATGCGTGCTCCGCTATGTGCACCTTGCCGTAGAGTTCGACGCCGGGGGCGACCCACGCCTCCGGGTGAATGTCCTGCATGGCTTTCCCCTTGTGTCGCCCGCCTTTGACGAGGCGGGCGCCGGATCATTGTTTCCGATCCCGCTCTGAACGCGCTATGGTAGCGCACCTCGCACAGGAGTTTTGACATGCGCGCGATCATGGTAAACGAACTGATGGAACCCGCCGGGCTGAAACTCGGCGAAGCGCCGGCGCCCGCCCTGCATGAGAATGCGCTGCGCATCGCCGTGCGCGCCGCGGGCTGCAACTTCTTCGACATTCTGCAATGCCGCGGCCAGTACCAGGTCAAGCCGCCCCTGCCCTTCATCCCCGGCGCGGAAATCGCGGGCGAGGTGCTGGAGTGCGGCGCCGCCGTGCAGGGCTTCGCGCCGGGCGACCGCGTGCTCGCCATGCCCGGCATCGGCGGCTATGCCGAGCAGGTGGTAACGCCTGCGCGCGGCGTTTACCGCATGCCCGAAGGGATGCGTTTTGACGAGGCGGCCGCCATGCCCGTCATCTACCCGACCTCCTGGCTGGCGCTCATGCAGCGCGCGCCGGTCGCTGAAGGCGAGGTGCTGCTGGTGCACGCCGCGGCGGGCGGGGTCGGCACGGCCGCGGTGCAAATCGGCAAGGCGCGCGGCGCACGCGTGATCGGCACGGTGGGCGGTCCGGACAAGGTGGAAGCGGCGCGCCGCGCGGGCGCGGACACGGTGATCGATTACAACCAGGAGGACTTCGTCTCGCGGGTGCGCGAGGAAACCGACGGGCGCGGCGCGGACGTGATCTACGACCCGGTGGGCGGCGATGTCTTCGACCGCTCGCTCAAGTGCATCGCCTGGAACGGCCGACTTCTGGTGATCGGCTTCGCCGGCGGGCGCATCCCGGAGGTAGCGGTCAATCGCATCCTGCTCAAAAACATCTCCCTGGTCGGGGTCAACTTCGGCGCGCACCTGCAAAAGCAGCCGGAACTCGCCCGCGCCGCCTTCGAGGGCGTCTTCGCCATGTACGAGCGCGGGGAAATCGCCCCGCTGATCTATCGCCGCTACCCCCTGGCCGAGGCGGCCCGCGCCCTGCAGGACCTCGAATCCCGCAAAACCTGGGGGAAATTGGTGCTGGAACCTGTGTCGTCCTAAATAGGGGACGCCCGCTGCGGGCGTCCGTGACGGCCACGTAGAAACCAGGGAATTTCGCAGGGCTGAAGCGGCTCCCGCGGGGCCGGAGTCTCGTGAGCCCAGCGTCACGGACAGGCGGGCGGGGCCCTGCCACGATCCGCCGTCCTGCCCGCCCCGGCCCAAGGCTGCTTCCCGGCCCTCCGCAGGGCCCCAAGGCTGCTTGCGGTCCCCGCCCGGCGCCGCTATCTTTCCGGCTCCGCGCGCCTGCTGCGCGCGGATTTGCGAGGACGCCATGGCCAAGAAGTCACAGGTCAACCGGGACGAGCGGCGCAGGCTGCTGATCGAAAAGCGGGCCGAGCAGCGCAAGGCGCTGCGGAAGCGCCTGAACGACCCGGAGGTCTCGATTGATGAAAAATTCGAGATCCAGAAGCAGTTCGCCGGGCTGCGGCGCAACTCCTGCCCGACCCGGCTCACGCGGCGCTGCCGCCTGACCGGTCGTGCGCGCGGCGTGTATCGCAAGTTCGGCCTGTCCCGCATCATGCTGCGCGAGATGACGCTGCGCGGCGAATTGCCCGGCGTGAAGAAGTCGAGCTGGTAAAGCCGGCAAGGCCCGGCGCGCCTGGGCAGAAGCCTGGGCAGAACGAAGGAAGGAAGGAAGCGCTGCGATGAAACCCGATATTCATCCCGACTATCACAAGGTGATCTTTGTGGACAACGCCACGGGCGAGGAGTGGATGTCGCGCTCCACCATGGGCTCCAGCCAGACCCGCGAGGTGGACGGCGAACAGGTGCCGGTGATCCACCTGGAAATCACTTCCGCCAGCCATCCCTTCTGGACCGGCCAGCAGCGCCAGGTCGATACCGAGGGCCGCGTGGATCGCTTCCGCAAGCGCTACGGCCGGGCCCGGGGCTAACGCCGTGTCGAAGCACTGCCAACTGACGGGCAAGCACACGCACGTCGGCCGCAACGTTTCGCATTCCAACCGCAAAACGCCGCGGCGCTTCAACCCGAACCTGCAAAAGGCGCACTTTCCGAGCAGCGCGCTGGGGCGCGAGGTGATGCTGCGCGTTTGCACCCGCGCCATTCGCAGCGTGCAAAAGCACGGCGGGCTCGACAACTACCTGGTGGCCATGGACGAGGCGCGCCTGGCGCCCGAGGCGGTGAAACTGAAGCGCCTCGTTCACAAGGCGCTGCGCTAGGCGGCCCCGGTCCGGCATGGGCGGCTACCGCTACCTGCTGGTCGATGACCCGAGGCCCGGGGTTCGGCGCATCACGCTGAACCGGCCCGAAAAGCGCAACGCGCTTTGCAACCCGCTGCGCGGCGAACTTCTGGATGCGCTGCAGCAGGCGGACCGCGACCCGGAAGTGCGCGTTTCGATTTTGCGCGGCGCCGGCAGTTGTTTTTCGGCGGGCTACGACCTCTCCATGAACAACGCCGACGACCAGCCCTACTTCAGCGCGGGCGGCGACGGCTTCTGGCCGCGGCACGTGGTGGAGGGCGCTTTCAGGATCTGGGATCTGGCCAAGCCGGTGATCGCCCAAGTGCACGGCTACTGCCTGGCCGGCGGCAGCGAGTTGGCCGCAGCCTGCGACCTGGTCTATGTCTCCGAAGACGCGCAAATCGGCTACCCGCCGGTGCGCCTGATGAGCCCGCCCGACAACCAGTTTCACGCCTGGCTGGCGGGCTTTCGCAGCGCCATGGAACTGATGCTGACGGGCGACTCGGTGAGCGGCCGCGAGGCGGAGCGCATCGGCCTCGCCAATCGCTGCTACGCGAACGACGCGCTGGAAGAGGCCGTGCTGGAGCGCGCGGAGCGGGTCGCCAAAATCCCGCCCGACCTGCAGCAACTGAACAAGCGTTCCGTGCACCGCGCCATGGAAATCATGGGCATGCGCGCCGCGATCCGTGCGGGCACCGAGATCCAGGCACTGGCCTTTCACCAGCGCTCTTCACGGGAGTACCTGAAAACCCTGGCCCAGGGCCTCACCCAGGCGCTCTCTGCCCGGGATTCGAAGTTCGGGGACTACCGGACCGGCAAGAAGGAAGCGGGCGAGAAGGACTGATGGGTCAGTTTCGCAATTCCACCACGGCGCTGCCCGGCGTGGTGTTCTTGCCCTCGGCGTTTTGCACCCACAGCTCCAGCTCGGCGAAGCGGCGGCCCTCTTCTTCGTACTTGCGCACCACCTTGCCGCCCAGGGTCATGGTGTTGCCCGGCAGGTCCATGCCCCGGTACTGGCAGGACAGTTTCACGATGCGGCCGCCGTGGTCCAGCCAGTTGGAGACCAGCTCGCCCAGCGCCGCGTACTTGAAACGCCCGTGGATGATGATGGAGCCGAGCGCTTTCGACTGCGGGAAGCTGTAGTCGTGGTGCAGCGGGTTGAAGTCGCCGCCGCCGGCCGCGTACTTCACCAGTTGCGTTACGCCCGGCGCCTTTTCCAGCGCGGGCAGTTCGTCGCCTTCCTTGAGTGCGTCCCAGGTCAGGGGCATGGTGGGTCTCCTAAGTGTGGCGGCCCCGCGCCGGGGCGGGCCGCGATGGCTTGCGTGTGTTGCCTGTGTCGTTTCGTTCGGTCG
The DNA here is from genome assembly GCA_964550095.1 of uncultured Spirochaetales bacterium. Lineage (GTDB taxonomy): Bacteria > Myxococcota_A > UBA9160 > UBA9160 > UBA6930 > JAHRAN01. Next base: position 3,786 of record CAZJXU010000146.1, read on the forward strand.
CGCGCTTTTCGACGCCCGGTGTTCAGTAGAAGAGCGCTTGCGAGCGCTGCCTGGCGACCACCTTGCCGTCCTGGTTGGTGAAGGTGGTGAGGCCGGTGACGATCAGCATCCAGCCCGTCGTCTTGCTTTCGCGAAGTTGCAAATCGCTCACCTGGGAGCGCACCTGCAGCGTGTCGCCCGCGCAGATGTCGCCTTCGTACTCCGTCTCCGCCCCGCCGTCCAGCACGTTGGCAAGACCGTGGTTGACGCTGGGGCCGGTGTTTTTCGGACCGCTGAAGGTGTCGTTGCTCTCGCCGGGAATGAAGACGGGCGTGCCCAGGTAGGTGGGCGGGCAGGGCAGGTTTCGGTAACCGGCCTTTTGCGCCGCCTCGATGTCGAAGTACACGCGGTCCTGGTAGCCGACGCCGCGCGCAAAGGCGCGCACGCTGGTGGTGGTGACCTCGTAGGTCCAGGGCTCGGATTCGACCCCCACCACCGCCTTCATCTCGGGCGTGATCTCGATTTTTTCGGCCATGGTGTCTCCTTGTGTGCGCCGCCGGGGCGGCGGCGCCTTTCGCCGACCGCCGGCCGGCATCTCCAGTGTATCACCCCCGCGTGCGCGCCGCTGCCCGCGGGGGCAACGCGCATCGCCCTCTGCCGGGCGAGAAGCTACGCCTGCTGCTGCGCCTGCCGCTTCGGGCGCACGTCCACGATGCTGCTCTGGCGCACGATCACGCCCTTTTCGATGAACAGGGTATCGCAGCCGAGCGGCATGCTGTAGGCATCCGACTCGGCGCTCCAGGCCAGGTAGGCGATGTCCTCGGTGCAGCGGCGCGTCTTGATTTCGAAGCGCGAGCCCGGGGGCAACATGGAAATGATGCGCTCGAACATGCCGCGAATTTCCGCAAGGCCGCGCATCACGCCCTGCGCGCCCACGCACACCGACTGTTCGCTGTAGTCCTTCATCACCTCGTCCACGTCCCCGAGTTCGACCAAGGCGCGCAGGTGATGATCCAGTACCGCTTCGACTTCCTGTTGCGACATGGATGCCTCAGTCTTCGTAACGGGGCTTCAGGATTTCTTCGCCCGGGTTCCAGCGCAGCAGGCCGAAGCTGGTGTAGAGCGGCCGGTCGGAAGCGAACCACTGCCAGACCACGCTCATGGAAAATTCGTCGTCGATCAGAAATTCGCGCCCGCGAATTTTGAGCGATTCGCCGAAAAAGTGCTGGCTGGTGTAGAGCGCGCGCCCGTAGCCCATGCCGTTGCCGTACAGCTCCGGCCCTTCGAAGCTGTGGCGGTGGCCGTTTCGGTAGCGCGCAAAGCGCGTGCGCCGCTCGATCACGCCCGCCAGTTCAACTTCGCACTCGGCCCGCAGCAGGGAAAGCGGCCTGTAGGCGATGCGCACCTCGCTTGTGCCCAGGCGTTCGTGCTGCGCGTCGTACACCTGCAGCTCCCCCCGCCATTCGCCGGCGATTTTCGCGGGCAGCACGTGTGTCTGTTTCCCCCGGACCCGCTCTTCGGCGATGAAAGCATCGATGCGCTCCCGGGTGGCGGGGTTGCTCTCGTAGTCGTAGGCCACCTTGTAGATGCCGTTGAACACGCCGTTGATGGTGGGCCCGTCGAAGAGCAGCGAGGAATAGACCTGCGTTTCGCCGTCCGGCAGGATGTGCACCATGGTGCGCAGGTCGCTGGTCCAGGCGGGCGAGTAGTAGTGGGCATCGACAAAGACCGCGCCGTAAGGGTGGCCGGCGCCGATGAAGTCCGGCCCCAGGTAGATGCGATCCATGTCGCTGTCGCGCACGCCGAAGGCGAAGGTGTCCGCTTCGAAGCGGGAACGCAGCGGCCCGCTGTTGTCCAGCTTGGTGTCCATGTAGTAGGTGGTCTGCCCGTCTTTGAAGACGCTGGAGCGGAACACCTTGTTGAAGCCGGTGTGGTTGCCCTCGGCGTCGAACACCGAAGGCACGCCGTGCCACTCGCCCTCGATGTTCTGCTGCCAGTTGCTCGGTTTTTCTTCTGTCATCGGGTTCTCCTTTCAGGCCTCGCCCGCCGGGCGCCGCCAGGCCTCCCAGGCCTTGGCGAATTCCGGATGTTCGCGCCGCGTGGGCGAGGGGATGACCACGGTGTGACGGCCGGTTTCGCCGCTCTCGATGCGGTCCGCGTCGATGCCCCAGCCCCGCTTCAGTGCGGAAAGGCGCATCTTGCGGTAGGCCACCTGGTTGTTGTCGGATCGGATGTGCAGTTCCGCGTCCAGGTTCCAGGGCATCACCTCCGGCCGCACCGCTTCCACGATCTTCTGGTCCTGCAAGAACACACTCTGCACCCGGCGCCGGCTGTCGCCGTCGGCCCAGCGCCCGCGCATGAAGTCCCGAAGCTGCATCCACTTGGTGAGCGTGGTGTTATCGTCCACCGGAATGTTGGCGTCGTACAGGATCATGTTGCCGAGCGGCAGGCGCACGTGCAGCCAGGTGATGTTGGCCATGAAAAACCCGTTGCTGGTTTCAATCACCGGGTTCTTTTTCTTGCCCTTGTAGAGATGCCTCCAGATGCCCCTGGAGGGGCTGGCGTTGACGCCGACGGTGGTTTCGCCGCACCAGTCACCCACCTGGGTTTCGAAGCGGGGCACCTCGGGCCGCTTCGGGTCGCCGAAGGCGCCGCCGTGCACGAAGGGCGCGTGGGCGATATCGACGGCGTTCTCCATGACGCGCGCGTAGTTCGCCTTCCACAGAAACTCGCCCGTGATCACCTTGAAGGAGTCGCTGTCCAGGTGTTCCAGGTGGGGCAGGGGCGGGCGCTCCGCCTCGGGCAGGTCCCCGAGAAACACCCAGATCCAGCCCTGCCTTTCTTCGGTGGGGTAGGCATCGACGCGCGCCCGCCTGGGGATGGGCGTGCCTTCGGCGTTGGCTGGTATGCGCACGCAGGCGCCGCCCGCGTCGTAGTTCCAGCCGTGGTAGGGGCAGACAACGCAGTCGCCTTCCACCCAGCCGTCCGAGAGCGCGCCGCCCCGGTGCGCGCACAGGTCGTTCAGGCAGTGCGCGGCGCCCCGGGAATCCCGGTACAGCACGAGATCCTGGCCGAGCACGCGGATGCGCTTCGGCTTTTTTTCGAGTTCGCCGGAAAAGGCCACGGCGTACCAGAAGTTTTTCAGCATCGCGGGGTCTCCTTCTACTTGCACTCGAAGCATGCAAGTTTCGTTCGGTCGGCGCCGATTTGCAACAGCGCCTCCCGCGCGCCTTTGTCGCCGCGCAGGTGAGCATCGAGGAAGGCGCCGAGCAGAGCCGCCAGGTCGTCCCGGATTTCCGCTCCGGGCCGTGCGGGCGCGCAGTCCAGGAAACCGCGCGCCGTGGTGGAGTCGTGCGGGTGCACCGGCGCAAAATGCCCCGCGCCTTCGAAAACGGCCAGATAGGCGTCGCCGCGCCCGCCCGCCACGCCCTCTTTAAAGGTACGCAGGACGGGGTCCTCTGCCGCGCGCGCCGGGTCGTCGCCGTAACGGGCGCGGCTGGCGGCGATCACGCCGTCGTGCGTGCCGCCCATCATCAGCAGCGGCAGTTCGCCCGGGATCGGTATCAGCGCGCCCGGCGCATGGCCCAGCGCCGTGGCCGCCTCGGCGTGCGCGCCGTAACTGAAAGCGGCCGCGAGGCCCGGGAACCAGTTCGGGTCGGCATTGAAGAGCGCGATGCTGCCGCCGGCAGAGTGGCCGCCCAGCGCCACGCGTTCCGGCTCGAGCAGGCCCTGCAGCACGCCGGGCGCCAGGTTCAGGCGCGCGAAGCACTCGAGCAGGGGCGAAAGGACGGTGGCGCTGGGCGCGCGGCCCGCGGTCTCGGGCGTGAGCCGGGAGACGTCCAGCCCGGGCGTCAGGGCGAGCGACCCGGGCAGGTCTTCATCGACAAAGCTGTAGGTCAGCGTTGCAAAGCCGCGCGCGGCCAGCGCTTCGGCCAGCCACTGGTAGCCCGCAGGGTCGCAGTTCACGCCGGGCATCAGGATCACGCCGGGGAAGGGCGCGAGCGATTGGTCCGCGGGCAGCACGCCGGTGTTGCGCTCTTCGGCGTCGCCCCGCGGCGCGGCGGGATAGAAGACCTTGACGACGCCGCCCGCTTCCGGCGACTTCGCCTCCGGCGCGTGCAGCGCGCGGAACAGTGCGCGTACCGTCTTCATGCGCCGGATGCCTCGCCCTGCGACGACGGCCTTTTCAGTTTGCGATCGGCGCCCCAGAGGGCGCGCACCAGGCGATCGGTGAATGCCTGGCCGAAGATGCGCACGCCCAGCGCGTTGGCCGGGTCGCGCTCGCATATCGTGCGCCGCATCGAAAGGTCGCGCGCCGCAAGCGCCGCGCGCTCCCCGGGCGGCACGGGCTCGGCCTCGTCCACCCAGGCAAGCCAGCGGTCCAGCATTTCGTGCGCGAGATCGCGAATAACAGCCAGGGTGTCTTCGGAAGCCGGCACGATGTAGCAGTGGCTGGTCTGCGATTGCGCCTGGCGCATGTAGAGCGACTGGCTGACGAAGGGAGAAAAGCGCTCGTCCCGTCGCATCTTCAAAAAGCTCTCGTTGGCGGCTTCGTAGTAGCGATCCAGCGATGCGAGATCCAGCGCGAGATCGCTGCGCGGCGTGTAGTCCATGAACACGAAAATGTCGGGAGTGGTGCCCAGCGCAAAACCGAAGTGGGGCACGCGCACCTGCGGACCCAGGTAAACGGTCAGGTGCATGTTGCTGAAGCTGGTGCCCGGCGTGCCCACCCAGGACTGCACCAGCCAGTCGATTTCCGGCCCCGAAAAGGCGGAGAGAAAGCCGCCGGGCGCTCCGTCCGGCGCGGGATAGGGCTGCAGGTCCGCCACGCTGGGGTCGGGCTCGAGTTCGAAGCGGGCGTCGAGCTTGGCGCGCAGCTCCCCGACGATGGCCCACAAGGCGTCGAAGACCTCGCGGTTATCGACGCTGGGACGAGCGTCCACCATGTCGAGAATGGATTCGGTGGTGTCGCGACTCATGGTGTTCCTCCCCTTATTGCTTTTGCCGGGCCGGCCCTGCGGCGGCGCCTTCAGCCGCGCCCAGGAAAAATTTCCGCAGCAGCGCGGCGACCTGCGGCGCGAAGCGATCGCAAGCGTAGGTGCCCGCGCCCTCGATCACCGCCTTGCGTCCATCTTTCAGCAGCCGGTGTGCGGCATCCAGCGAGGGATAGAGTGTGTCCTGGTCGCCGGCGAACACCAGCGCGGGCACGCGCAGCGCGGCGAGCTGCCCTGCGGCCGGCTGCTCGGCCACGGCCCGGTAGGCGCGCTGCCAGGCGCCCTCTGCTGTGAGCGCCAGCCGGGTTTCGCGCGCGCTGAGCGCGAGCGGCGCGTGCGGGTCCTTTTCGCGGATGCAGCGCCAGGCCGCAAGCAGGTGCGCGCCGTCTTCGCGCGGCGCGAGCTGCGGCGCCCGCTGCAGCAGCGCGCGCCTTCCGGCTTCGTCCAGCAGCGGCGGCCCCGAGAGCGCGAGGCGCCTTGCGCATTCCGGGAAGTCGTGTGCGAGCTGCAGGGCCAGGCCCGCGCCGCTGTGGTGACCGAACATGTCACAGCGCTCCACCTCGAGCGCATCCAGGAAGGCGCGCATCACGCCGGCGTAGTACTTCATGGTGACGGGCCCGGGGCCTTCTTCCGAATCGCCGAAGCCGGGCGTATCGGGAGCCAGGATATGGAAATCGCCCGCGAGTTCCCGCGCCAGCGTTTCGAACATCGCCGAAGACGAGGGCGTCTGGTGAAACATCAGCAGCGTCGGCTTTTCGGGGTCGCCGGCGCTGCGGTAGTGCAGCGTGAGATCCCGGAGGTCGAGCAGGTTCCTGCGCATGGTCTCGCTCATATCCGCTGCTCCAGCATGGCGCTTTGCAGCAAAAAGGCGCGCGCCCGCTCCGGCGAGGCCGCGACCTCGCGCAGTTCCCGGTTTCGCGCTTCGCCGTCCTGCGCGGTGAGCTGTTGATAGTTGCGCCCTGCATCCTGCTGCACGTGTTCCACCGCGTAGCGCCTTCGGATCTCGGCGTATTCAGCGAGCGCCTTGTCGTCGCCATCCCGCAGCGCAGAGACCAGCGCGCCCGCCAGGTGGTGCGCGTCGTGAATGCCGCTGTTCATGCCCATGCCGCCCGCAGGGTTGTTGAGGTGCGCCGCATCGCCCAGCAGCAGCACCCGGCCCTGGCGAAAGCGCTGCGCGACGCGCTGGTGAACGGCATAGACCGCGCGCATCACCAGTTTCCAGTCGCCGGCGCCGGGAACGAATTCGGCCATGCGCGCGCGCAGCGCCGCTTCTTGTTGTGCGGCCTCGCTGTCTTCGCCGGGCCGAAGGCGAAACACCACGCGCACCAGCTCGCGCAGGGCCATCACGATCACCCATTCGTCCGGATCGAAAATGTAGGCGACCGGGCCCATGCCCGGGAACAGGCGTGAGAAGTCGAGGTCGCTGCCGACCAGCAGGAAGCGATCTTCGTAGGTGTTGCCGGTGAAGCCCACGTCCAGGGTGCGGCGCACGATGCTGTGGGCGCCGTCGGCGCCGCACAGCCAGGCGCCCTTGACGCTTTTTTGCGCGCCGCCGTTTTCCACCCGGACTTCCACGTGGTCGCCCCGGTCGCGAAAATCCAGCAAGCGGTGATTGAAGTGCACGCGCGCGGTTTTTTGCGCGCGCAGCGCATCCAGAAGCACCGGCGTTACCTGGTACTGCGGGCACTGCAGGCGGAAGGGGTAGGGCGTGTCGTCCCGGATCAGGCGGTAAGGGAACTCTGCAACCAGGGTGCGGCTGCGCCGTTCCCAGTACTGCAGGCGATCCACCCGGCGCCCGCGCTCGATGACGGCGTCCGCCACGCCCCATTCATCGAACATTTCCAGCGTGGGGGGATGCAGGGTGCTGGCCCGCTCTTCCGGGTTCAGCCCCGGGCCGGCCTCGAAGACCTCCACGGGTACCTGCGCGCGCGCAAGCGCCAGCGCCAGGGAGAGCCCCACCGGCCCGGCGCCCGCCACCAGCACCTTTTTGTTTTCCGTCACGATGGACCCGGCGCCGGGCCCGCCGCGCCCCGAACGCGCAGGCCCTGAAACAGTTCCAGGGTTTCCACGGCGCCTTCCACGCCGAAACCGGAGAGCCCCCAGCAGGGCCGGGGCGCCAGCGGATGCAGGCCGGTCAGGCCGACGCCGTTGTACTTGACCAGGCCCGTGCGCAGCCTTGCGCCCAGCGCTTCGGCCTCCGTCTCGGGGCCGTAAATGTAGGCCGCCAGGCCGTAGGGGCTTTGCTCGGTGGCGGCGAGCACTTCGTCCACGCTGTCGAAGGGGTGAACCGTGGCTGCCGGCCCGAAAATTTCTTCTTCGGCATCGCCCGGCTTGACCCCCCGGATCAGCGTCGGCGGATAAAACCAGCCGGCGCCTTCGGGTATGGCGGCGGGCGTGTGCGCTTCGCCTCCGGCCCGGCACAGCCTGTGCACGGCCTCGGCCACCCTGGCCCGGTGCGCTTCGTGCGCGAGCGGCCCCAGTTCGCTCGCCGGGTCCAGCGAATCGCCGATGGCGCAGTCGGAGAGTTTTTGAAGCGCCCGCTCGAGCAGCGCCTCTTCGAGTTCGCGATGCACGAAGAGCCGGCCCAGCCCCCGGCACCACTGGCCGTTGAGCTGCACCAGCGCTTCCAGCACGCCTTCGGCGGCGGCGGAGAGATCCGCGCCGGGCAGTACGACCAAAGGGTTGTTGCCGCCCAGTTCCAGTTGCACAGGCTTCATGTCGTGCGCGCAGAGCGCGGCGACGGCCCGCCCGCCGGCGAGGCCGCCCGTGAAGGAGACCGCCCGGATGCGGGGGTCCCCCACCAGCGCCGCGCCGACCTCCGCCGCGCCGTTCACCACCTGGAACGCCCCGCACGGCCATTCCGTTTCGGCCGCCGCTTCGGCCATGAACAGACCCGAGCAGGGCGCCCACTCCGAGGGCTTGAGCAGCACCGGGCAGCCTGCAGCCAGCGCGCTGGCCGCCTTGTGGCAGGCAATGGCGGCGGGCGCATTCCAGGGCGCCACCAGGGCGGCCGGCCCGAGCGGCAAGCGCTCGATGAGTACCTCGCCGAAGGCGCCGGGCAGGCTCGGGCTCTCGCTCGCCGCGCGCAGCACCGCGGCCGCCGCGCGAAAGGTGGCGGGC
>CAZJXU010000147.1:0-1802 GCA_964550095.1 uncultured Spirochaetales bacterium
GCAGGAGCCTTTGCATGAAGAGCGACAGCAACGAAGACGTGTACGAGCAGGTCGTGCTCGCGCTCGCGGGCAGCGGAGACGACGCGCTCTCCAAGGCCCAGGGCGAGGGCATGCCCGACCCCGGCGAAATCGCTGCGTGGACCGAGCGGCTGAAAGCGGTGGTGATGCTGAAGCGCGACCCCGCCGTGCTGCGCAGCGAAGTGTTCCGGCTGGCCGAGCAGCTTTTGAGCATGCTGAAGCCGCTCAAGTTGCCGGACCGGGGGGAGGGCGCCGAGGCCGCCGCGCAGTACACGGTGCGCAGCTTCGTCGGTGAGCTGCCCGCCATTCGCACCATGCTCGCCGAAGACGTGGAGGCCGCCTTCGAAGGCGACCCCGCCGCCAAGGGCTTCGGCGAAATCCTGCTGGCCTATCCCTCGATTCACGCCATCGCCACCTATCGCCTGGCGCACGAGCTGGTGAAACTCGGCGTTCCGAAAATCCCGCGGGTGATGTCGGAGCACGCGCACGGCAAAACCGGCATCGACATTCACCCGGGTGCGCAAATCGGCCGCCGCTTTTTCATCGACCACGGCACCGGCGTGGTGATCGGCGAGACCAGCGTAATCGGAGACAACGTGCGCATTTACCACGGCGTGACGCTGGGCGCCTTCTCGCCCCGGCGCGGGCAGACCGTGCGCGACCAGAAGCGCCACCCGACCATCGGCGACGATGTCACCATTTACCCCGGGGCCACCATCCTGGGCGGCGAAACCGTGGTGGGCGCCGGCAGCGTGGTCAACGGCAACGCCTACGTCATGGAGTCCGTGCCGCCCGGTGCGCGCGTGGTGCCCGAGCCGCCGCGCCAGGAAGTGCGGCGCCCGGCCGGGAAAAACAATGAAGCCCAGCTTCACTGGGATATCTGAAGCGCCCGGCCCGGGCTTCGCGCTGACCCTGGCCGCTACGGTCCTGGCCGCGTCCCTGGCCCTGGCTACGGCGGGCGCCGTGTCGGCGGAGCAGGAAGGCGCGCCCGTCGCCGGCGCCGCGGTTCCGCAGGGCTGGGCCTTTGAACTCAGCCACGACATCATGAGCCCCTTCTGCCCCGGGCTCGCGCTTTCCGAATGCCCCAGCCCGCAGGCCGCCGAGCTGCGCGACTGGATCATCGAACAGGAGCGTCTTGGCCTTTCGCGAGAAGACGTGGAAGCGCAGTTGTTCCTGCAATACGGCGACCAGCTTTTGCAGGCGCCCCGGCCCGAAGGCTTCGGCCTGCTGGCTTACGCCTTGCCCGCGGCGGGCTTGCTGATCGGCTTTGCGCTGATGGCGCGCACGCTGGCCGGCGCGCGTCGCCGCCGGGCCGGCGCCGGTGCATCGCCCGCGTCGCAGGGCGCGGTCGTAGATCCTGAAATCAAGCGCCTGCTCAACGCCGAAATCGGAGAGTGATTGCGCCGGGCGCGCTTTGTTCGGCGGCGATACGGCAGCCCGCAGCGGTCTGCCCCGTCCGTTGGCAAGTCACCCGAGATCGAGCGCCTGCTCAACGCCGAAATCGGAGACTGACGCATCAACCGGCGGGGTGGCCGGTTTCTCACGGGGCGGTCCGGTGTGTGGTTTGAAGGGCGCGGGAGAGGAGGGGGGTGCGGCTGCCCGTGCTGTTGGAAACTGAAATGCGCCGCTCGACATGTAAACGAATTGGCACTTTCTCGATCCACGTCATGCCCCCTCGTGTAAATTGAATTGCGGATTCCTTGTCATATCCAGCCGAAGTCACATCGGTTCTGATGCCCTCGGCGCTGGCCCCCTTCGCCGCACGGACCCCGGCCCGACCAGCC
>CAZJXU010000148.1:0-1717 GCA_964550095.1 uncultured Spirochaetales bacterium
GCGCCCGCCAGGCCCATCGACAGGCCCCTGCCGGTAGCCGGCCGGGCCTCCGCCGCAATGCCCAGCAACAGGGAAAGCGCGAAGACGTGCGTGCAGCCCTCGAAGAAGCGGACGGTCATGAACAGCGCGAAGGGCATTTCCAGCGTGAGCAGCCAGAAACACAGCGCGTCGGTCAGCATGGCGACCGCGATCATTTGCGGGCGATGCCCGAAGCGGTCCGCCGCTGCGCCGGCGATGGGCGCGAAGAGCACGGCGCCGATCATGTTGACCGACATGAACAGGGAGGTCCAGAACTCGTTGACCGCAAAGCGGTCTTTCACCAGTTCCTTGAGGACGGGGATCGGCAGCGTGACGGGCATCAGAATCAGCAGCGCCAGCAGGCCGAGCACTGCTATGCGCCAGCCCTCGTAGTGGGCCGAGCCTTGATCGTTATGCATGGTGGGGATGGTAGCGCAGCCGGGCGTGCGGATGTGGCTGTCTTGTCAACGGGCTGGGCCGCGTCGTCCCCAGGCGAGGTCGGCCGCGGCCCCGGGCGACCGGCCGCCGGTCGCAAAGCGGCGGGCGTCCGTGGCGGCCAGCGGGCGGTCGAACGATTGCTACATTATGGCCCTCGCGCGCCCCGGTAGCTCAGTCTGGATAGAGCGGCTGCCTTCTAAGCAGTCGGTCGGAGGTTCAAATCCTTCCCGGGGCGCCACGTACACCGCGTCCGCAGAGCGTTGAAAACGGCGGCGCCGGCCCAGGCTGTCACGGACGCCCCCCGGCTCACCCCGGCAGCGGTTTCTCGCCGTGCACCGTGGTGCGGTACATCTCGCGGCGAAAGCCGTGGTAGTCGGGCACCGGGTTGTGCCAGGTGCAGCGGTTGTCCCACATCGCGAGATCGCCGGTCGTCCAGCGGAAGCGACAGGTGTGCGCGGGATGCATCGCCACTTCGTAGAGGTAATCGAGAATCGCCCGCGACTCTTCGGGCTTCATGTCCTTGAAGCCCACCGTGTAGGCCGGGTTCACAAACAGGGCGCGGCGCCCGGTGTCGGGATGCTTGCGCACCACGGGGTGCTCGCGAATGACCTTTGCCGCATCGCCGTAGGGGATGGTCATGTTCTCGAGCAGCTTGTTGTGGTGCGCGTCCGGCCCGTAGCCCATCTCGGGGCTGTGCCACGCCTGCAGGCCGCGCATGACGCCCTGCAGCGCTTCGCTGAGCGCCTCGTAGGCCAGGTACATATTGGCGTAGAGCGTGTCGCCGCCATAGGGCGGGAGTTCGTGCGCGTAAAGCAGGGTGTAGGCGGGTGGGCATTCCTGGAACGACCAGTCGCTGTGCCAGACGGCGCCGAACACGAAGGGGTGGCGCTCGTCGGCTTCCTTCAGAACGCGCACCACGTTCGGGTGGTCTTCCATGCCCTTGGCGAAGGGGTCGTCGCCGAAGGGGCCGAGCCGCCCGGAAAAGGCTTCCAGGTCTCCGGGTTCCAGCGACTGCCCGCGAAAGAAGAGCACCAGATGGTCCGCCGATGCACGGCGTATTTCGGCGAAGGTTTCCTCGTCCACCTTTCGCAGATCGACCCCGTGCACCTCGGCGCCGAGCGAGCCGGCGTAGGGGCGAACATCCAGGCGCCGGTATTCGCCCGCCGCGTTCTTTTTGGGGTCGCTGGCAAAGAACTGCTGCATGGTTTTGTCCTCCGGCGCCAGCTTAGCCGAGATGGGCGGCAGGGGTCTTGTCAACGGA
>CAZJXU010000149.1:0-3544 GCA_964550095.1 uncultured Spirochaetales bacterium
CGGCAATGTCCGCCACACTCAGCGACCAGGCCGCCATCATCGGCATCGGCCAGACGCGCTACTCGAAAAACTCGGGCGTCTCCGAGCTGGCGCTGGCCTGCGAGGCGGTAAGCCGCGCGATCGACGACGCCGGGCTCGAGCCGCAGCAGGTGGACGGCCTGGTGACCTTCCTGATGGATTCCAGCGACGAAGTGGAAGTGGCGCGCTGCATAGGCCTCGGGGATTTGAAGCTGCTCTCGCGCGTTGCCTACGGCGGCGGCGCGGCCGTGCCCCTGGTGCACCAGGCCGTCATGGCCGTGGCGGGCGGCGTCTGCGAAAACGTGGTGGTGTACCGCGCGCTGAACGGGCGCTCGGGTCAGCGCATGGGGCAGGGCGTTTCGGGCAACATCATCACCAGCGACCTGGTGCACTGGTCCTGGTACATGCCCTTCGGCATGCTCACGCCCGCCTCCTGGGTTGCATTCGCCGCCACGCGCTACATGCACGAGTACGGCGCCGGGGAAGAGAGTCTGGCGCACACGGCGGTTTCCATACGCAAGCACGCCGTGGTCAATCCGGACGCAGCGTTCTACCAAAAGCCGCTCACCTTTGACGACTACTACGCGAGCCGCATGATCTGCGAGCCGCTGCGCCTTTACGACTGTTGCCAGGAGACCGACGGCGGCTGCGCGCTCGTGATCACCCGCGCGGACCGGGCCGGCGCGGCGCCGCAGCGGCCGGCGCTGATCCGGGGCGTTTCGCAGGCTTCCTTCGACGGGCAGGAACAGATGACCAGCTTCTACCGGGACGACATGGCCTGGCTGCCGGAAATGGCCATGGCGGGCGAAATTGCATACCGGCAGTCCGGGCTCGGGCCAAAGGACATCGACGCCGCGGTGCTCTACGACGCCTTCAGCATCGAGGTGCTGATGCAGGTGGAGGCCTTCGGTTTCTGCGCACGCGGCGAGGGCAAGGACTTCGTGATGAACTGCAACCTGGAAGTGGGCGGCGCGCTGCCCGTCAACACCAACGGCGGCCTGCTCTCGGAGGCATACATTCACGGCCTCAATAACATCGCGGAGGGGGTGCGGCTTGCGCGCGGTACTTCCTTCAACCAGCCGCAGCGCTGCGAAAACGTGCTGGTGTCGAGCGGCGTCGGCGTTCCCACTGGCGCGTTGATTTTGAGCGGCGCCTAGGAGGAGACCAGGATCATGAGCGAAGCGGTAATCGTCGAGGCGCTGCGAACGCCGATCGCCCGGGGCAAGATGGGCCGGGGAGAGCTGTCGGGCTTTCACGCCGCAGAGCTGCTGGGCCGCTTGCAGATGGGGCTGATCGAAAAGGCCGGCATCGAGCCCGGCGTGGTGGAACAGGTGATCGGCGGCTGCGTCACCCAGGCGGGGGAGCAGAGCAACAACATCACCCGGCACGCGTGGCTGGGCGCGCAGTCGAGCGATTATACGACGGCGGGCACGACCATCGACGTGCAGTGCGGCTCGGGCCAGCAGGCCAATCACCTGGTGCATGCCCTGGTGCGCATCGGTTCCATCGATGTCGGCATGGCCTGCGGCGTGGAACTGATGAGCCACGTGGGGCTCGGCATGAACGTGATGAACGGGCCGGGCTTCTTTTTGCCGCCGGACTTTTCCTGGCGGGAGCCGCTCTCGCAGTTCGAGGCAGTCGAGCGCATCGCGGAAAAGCGCGACATCTCGCGCGAGCAGGCGGACGCCTTCGCGCTCGAAAGCCAGGTGCGCGCGGCGCGCGCCCGGGACGAAGGGCGCTTTGCGCGCGAAATCCTGCCGCTGGATGCACCCGTTTTGGGCGAAGACATGCAGCCCGTCGGGGAAACCCGGCGCATCGACGCCGACCAGGGCATTCGCGAAACCACGCGCGCCGGGCTTTCGGAACTGAAGCCGGTGCAGGAGGGCGGCATTCACACGCCGGGCAACTCCTCCCAGGTGTCAGACGGCGCCGCGGGCCTGCTGTACATGAGCGAAGCGCGCGCACGCGAACTGGGTATGACGCCGCGTGCGCGCATCGTGCATGACGTGGTGGTGGGCAGCGACCCTTACATGCTGCTGGAAGGGCCGATCGACGCCACAAAGCGCATGATTGATCGCCACGGGCTCGATCTTGCGTCGGTGGATCTCTTCGAGTGCAACGAGGCCTTCGCGGCGGTGGTGCTCTCCTGGCTTCGGGCCTTTCCGCAGATCGACCCGGAGCGCGTCAACGTGAACGGCGGCGCCATCGCGCTCGGGCACCCGGTGGGCTGCACCGGTTCGCGCCTGCTGGTCACCGCGCTGCACGAACTCGAGCGCAGCGGCGGGCGCCGCGCGCTCATCACCATGTGCTGCGGCTCGGCCGTCGGCACAGCGACGCTGATCGAGCGTCTTTGAGCCGAAGGCGGCAAGGGGGAAACATGGGTCTGCTCGACGGAAAGGTTGCGGTGGTAACAGGGGCGGGGCTCGGCCTCGGCCGCGTGGAAGCGCTGGCGCTGGCCCGCGCGGGCGCGCAGGTGGTGGTGAACGACCTCGGCGTCTCGCTGGATGGTTCCGGCGCCGGCGAAGCGCCCGCCCGGGCGGTGGTGCAGGAGATCGAGGCCGCGGGCGGACGCGCGGTGGCCTCCTTCGGCGACGTGTCGAACTGGGAAGACGCGCGGCGCATCGTGCTGAGCGCCGTCGAACACTTCGGCGACCTGAACATTCTGGTTAACAACGCGGGCATTCAGCGCGACGGCATGATCGTGCGCATGGACGAAGCGCAGTGGGACTCGGTGATTCGCGTGCACCTGAAAGGCCACTTCAACATGATCAAGCACACCATGGATTACTGGCGCGAGAAGTCCAAGGCCGGCGAGGGCGCGCCGCTGTACGGGCGCCTTATTTCCACCGCGTCGGATTCTTTCATGATGGGCAACCTGGGGCAGCCCAACTACGCCGCCGCCAAGGCGGGCATCGCGCACCTGACGCTCTCGGCCGCGCGCGAGTGCGCGCGCTTTTCGGCCACGGCCAACGTGATTCTGCCCCGGGCGCGCACGCGCATGACCATGTCCGGCCCCTGGTCTTCCATCTTCGCGGCGCCGGAAGACGGCTCTTTCGACGTGTTCGCCCCCGAACATGTCGGGCCGCTGGTGGTGTGGCTGGCTTCTCCGCACAGCGCCGGGGTCTCCGGCCAGTTGATCCAGGTGTTCGGCAAACACCTGCGCGTCTATGCGCCCCCCGTGCCCATGCTCGACCACGAAAACGACGAGCCCTTCACCGTGGAAAACCTGCAGGCCCTGCTCGGCCCCTTCTTCGAAGACAAGAAACCCATCGAGGACGGCTTCGCGCTGCCGATGAGCTGAGAAAGAGAGAAGAAGAAGCGCGCGCCGCCGCATCGCATCGACACGCACATTCGTCCAGGGAGATACCATGCCCGAAACATCACCGCCTTCCTTGATAGCACCGCACCGGCTGGCCTACACCTACAAGCGCTCGCTGGGGCCCGTGCTCTCGCAGTTTTTCAGCGCGCTGCAGGGGCGCCGCTTCCTGGGCGTGCGGCGCAGCGATGGCCGAGTGCTGGCCCCGCC
>CAZJXU010000150.1:0-8328 GCA_964550095.1 uncultured Spirochaetales bacterium
TCGCCCGAGTCGACCTGCGAAGTCGGTTCGACCGGTGTATCCAGTCCGTCCGCCCCGTCGGAGCGGACAGACTCCTTTTTCCGTTTTCCGGTTTCACCGGGGCGTTCGATGAGCGCGCCGAGGATGCCGTTGACAAAGCGCGGCGAGCCGTCGTCGCCGAAGCGGCGCGCCAATTCAATGGCTTCGTTGATGACGACTTCGGGCGGAGCGGAACCCGCGCCCAGTTCGAAGGCCGCAATGCGCAGGACGTTGCGATCCACCACCGACATGCGCGCGAGTTTCCAGTTGTGCGAAACCGACTGCAGCTTTGCGTCGATGGCGTCGCGCTCTGCGGCGATGCCCAGCACCAGCTCGCGTGCGAATTCAAAGGCGGCCTCGGGCAATTCGAAATGTTCGGCAACGCGCCGCAGCGCGCGCTCGGGCGATGATTCCGCTGCCGCGCCCTCTTCCGCGTTTGCTTCCGCGTTCGCATCGGCATCGGCGTTTGCGCCTTCCGCGTCCGCGTTTTCACCAGCTTCCGTATCCGCGTTTGCGCCTGCTTCTGCGCCTGAGCCTGCGTTTGTATTCGCGCCTGTATCCGCGTCCGCGCCTGCGTCTGCGCTTGTGTCTGCTTCCGCGTCTGCGTCACCGCGGGTGCCGCGGGCGCCGAGTTCTGCCGCGTAAAGCGCCTGCAGCGCGGCCTGGCGCGAGCGACGGCGCGACGAGCCGCGCCGGGTCACGGGTCAGACTCTTCGCGCTCTCTATAGACCTTCGCCGCCTCGTCGCAGACGGCGAGCAGGCGCGCCATTTCGACGGCGACGCGCGCGGCCTCCGCCCCCTTGTTGTCGCGCTTTTCGGACGCGGCTTCGCCTTTCCTGGATGGCTCTTCGTCGTAGCGCACGCCCGCGCTGCGTGCATGCGCATGTTCGCGTTTGTTCACGGTCAGAACGCCAAAGCCCACCGGCACACCGGTCTGCTGCATCACCTGCATGAGGCCGTCACTGACGCCCCGGCACACGTAATCGAAGTGTGGGGTTTCGCCGCGCACCACGGCGCCCAGCGCCACCAGCGCATCAAAACTGCCGCTTTCGGCCAGACGCCGCGCGATCAGCGGGATTTCAAAAGCGCCGGGCACGGTCGCCACGCGCACCTCTGTGACACGCATCTTCGCGAGTTCTCTAAGGCAGCCTTCGAGCAGGCGCGCCGAAATTTCTTCCGTGAAACGCGAAACCACGACTGCTACCTGCAGGTCGCGACCGTCGAGACGGCCCGGCGCCCGCTTCACCAGCTCTGACGCCGCTTCGGAAAGAAGCATGTGATTGCTCAGCGCTTTCTTCGGGTCAATGCTCTCGATGCGCGACTGCGCATCCTCGATCAAAACATCGGGGCCGAGCGGTTTTTTACGCGAACTCATCGCACTCCCCTCCCCCGACGCATGCTACGGCGGATGCCGGGTTCGGCGACAGCCGCACGCACTCCCCTCCCCCGACGCATGCCCGCCGGCCTACGAGCGCACGGCGCGGATACAAGCCGGATATTTGCGCGAAGCCCGTCACGAGCCGGTCTCCCTTTTCACCAGGCCCTGAAGATACAAATCCGCGCCCAGCCGCCGCACCTCCTGCACCTCGAGGGCGATGCTTTGCTTGATGCGGCGGATGCCGAGTTCGGCAACTGCAGGGCGCGCATCGGCGCCCAGCAGACTCGGCGCGGCGAACCAGTGGACTTCATCCACCAGCCCCCGGCGCAGCAAGGCGGCCGCCAGCCCTCCCCCCCCTTCCACCAGCACTCGTGTCAGCCCCTGACTGCCCAGCACGGCGAGCGCACGGCGCAGGTCGAGGTGTGCGCCCTGCACCGGAACATCGAGCACGCGCACGCCGCGGGCAGCCAGCCGGCGGCGCTTGGCAGGCGCCACGCCTCGCCGCGCAAGACACCAGCTTTGCGTGGCAAAGGCATCGCTCAGCATGCGGGATGCCGGAGGCGCCGAGAGGCGCGAATCCACCAGAATGCGAATAGGCGTTTGCTCCTTGCGGCCCTTGATGCGCACTGTCAGCGCGGGGTCGTCGGCGCGCAGCGTGCCGGAGCCGATCATCACGGCGTCGTGCCGGCCCCTCAGTTGGTGCACCAGAGCGCGCGCGTCGGCGCCGGTGATCCAGCGCGATTCGCCCGAGGCGGTCGCTATGCGTCCGTCCAGGGTCGCGGCCAGTTTGAGCGCCAGCCAGGGGCGACCGCGCTCGACCAGCGAGAAGAAACCCCGGTGCTGCATGCGGCAGCGCTCGGCGAGAACGCCCACCTGCACTTCCACGCCGGCGCGGCGCAGACGCGCAAAGCCCCGGCCGCGCACTTTTGGATGCGGGTCGCGCACACCGGCCACCACGCGGCTGATGCCTGCCGCGAGGATGGCTTCGGTGCAGGGTCCGGTGCGGCCTTTGCTGCAGCAGGGCTCTAACGTTACGTAGAGCGTCGCGCCGCGCAGGGCCGCTGCGCCGCGCGCGCGTCGCACGCTTTCGATGGCGACCACCTCCGCGTGTGCGCCGCCTGCAGGACGCGAGACGCCGCCGCCCAGCACGCGCCCGGCGCGCACGAGCACTGCGCCCACGGAAGGATTCGGAAAGCAGCGGCCGTCGCCGCGCCGGGCGTAGGCAAGCGCGCGCTGCATGGCGCGTTCATCGTCCAGCGCGCTCACTCTGAAGGCTCTTCGTGCGCGGCGGGCGGGCGTTCGGCCTCCCCGGCCGCGTCGAAAAAGCGGATGTAGTCTTCCGCGCTTTTGAAATCGCGAAACACCGAAGCAAAACGCGAAGCGGCCAGCGTGTCCAGCGCGCACAGCTCTTCCAGCGCCATGTCGCCCACGCGCTCGCTGCTGACCTCGGCCTCGCCCGACTCGGCCAGGCGCCGCTCGATGCGGTCCACCAGGCGCTCCAGCGCATTTTCGGAAACCGGCCTTTTCACGCATGCCTTGTGAATGGAGCGCTCCAGCTTGGCGCGCTCGTACTCTTCGCGGCGTTCGTCGCGCTTGATGACCTTCGGCGCGGCCACGCTGAGCCGCTCGCGCGTGGTGAAGCGGCGCTCGCACTCTTCGCACAGGCGGCGCCGCCGCACCTCCAGCCCGTCCCGGCTGTCGCGCGAATCAATCACCCGGGTCGAGGGCTCTGTGCAATACGGGCAACGCATGGCGCGCTCAAGCCGGGCGCGCGGCCCGCCCGGGGTAGAGCGGAAAGCGCGCACAGAGTTCCCGCACCTCGGCCCGCACGCGCCCAGGCAGCGCCTCGTCCTGCGGCGCGTCGAGCAGGTCTGCGATCCAGGCGCCGATGCGGCGCATTTCCGCCTCCTGCATGCCGCGCGTGGTGGCGGCGGGCGTCCCGAGGCGAACGCCCGAGGTGACAAAGGGCTTCCTCGGGTCGAAGGGGATCATGTTCTTGTTGGCGGTGATGCCGGCCTGTTCGAGAAGCTGCTGCGCCGCCTTGCCCGATAGCTCCCGATCGGCCAGCGAGACCAGCAGCAGGTGATTGTCCGTGCCGCCGGAGACCACCCGGTAGCCGCGCTCCATCAATGCATCGGCCAGCGCCCGGGCGTTGGCGATGATCTGTTCGCAGTAACGCACAAAGGAAGGCTCCGCCGCTTCGGCAAATGCAACCGCCTTGGCCGCAATGACGTGCATCAGCGGCCCGCCCTGGTTGCCGGGAAAGACTGCACTGTTCACCGCCTTGGCGAAAGCTTCGTCGCACAAAATCATGCCGCCGCGCGGACCGCGCAACGTTTTGTGCGTGGTGGTGGTGATGAGCTGCGCGCGGCCCACCGGTGTCGGGTGCAGGCCGGCTGCAACCAGGCCTGCGATGTGGGCGATGTCGGCGAACAGCAGCGCGCCCACTTCGTCGGCGATTTCGCGGAAGCGGTCGAAGTCGATCTGCCGGGAATAGGCCGTCGCGCCGCACTGGATCAGCTTCGGGCGCTCCTCCAAGGCCACGCGCCGCAGCGCGTCGTAGTCGATGCGTTCGCTCTCGCGCTCCACGCCGTACGAAGCCACCTGGTACAGCTTGCCCGAAAAGTTGACGGGGCTGCCGTGGGTCAGGTGGCCGCCGTGGTCCAGGTCCATCGCCAGGATTTTGTCTCCCGGCGAGAGCACCGCGGCGTACACCGCCTGGTTGGCCTGGGAGCCCGAGTGCGGCTGCACGTTCACGTGCTCGGCGCCGAACAGCGCGCGGGCGCGTTCGATAGCCAGGTTCTCCACTTCGTCCAGCACGTCGCAGCCGCCGTAGTAGCGGCGGCCCGGGTAGCCCTCGGCGTACTTGTTGGTGGCGACCGAGCCCACGGCCTCCAGCACCGCCTCGGAAACAAAGTTTTCGGAGGCGATCAGTTCCAGCCCTGCAGCCTGGCGCTCCGCTTCGCGCCGCAGGATATCCGCCACCCGGGGGTCCTGGGCCTGCAGCGCGGCGTCGCTGCCGCCGCTCGCGGCCCTCGCGGTCAGGCTGTCGATTTGCTCGATGCGCTTCTGGTGACGGCCGCCTTCGAAGGGCGTGTCCAGCCAGGTCTGCACGATGGCCCAGGCGGTTTCGGGGTCGCTGCGGTCGCCGGAGAGCGCCAGCATGTTGGCGTCGTTGTGCAGGCGCGCCGCGGCGGCCGCCTCCACGTCGTGGGCCAGGGCCGCGCGCACCCGGGGAAAGCGGTTGGCGGTGTACATGACGCCGAGGCCGCTGCCGCAAATGACGATGCCGCGCCAGGCTTCCCCCTCGGAGACCGCGCGCGCCGCGGGCGCCGCGAACTCCGGGTAGTTGACGGATGCATCCGAAGACGGGCCGAGGTCGCGCACGCTGTAGCCCGCCGCGCCGAGGCGCCGCGCCAGTTCCGCCTTGAGCGCTACGCCCCGGTGGTCGCCGGCCAGAACGATCAGGTCGCCCATCACTCGTCTCCCTTTTCGAAGAGCAGCGCCGCGTTGACCCCGCCGAAACCGAAGGAATTGCTGAGCGCCAGGCGCGCGTTCGATTCGCGCGCGCGGCCCGCGACGTGGTCGAGCGCACAGTCGGGGTCCACGTCGTCGAGGTTGAGGGTCGGGGGGAGCGTACCGCTTTCGAGCGCAGACACCGTGAACAGCGCCTCCAGCGCGCCGGCCGCGCCGAGCAGGTGGCCGGTGGCGCCCTTGGTGGAAGACACGGGCAGCGCATCGCTGTGCGCGCCGAACACCTGGCGCAGGCTCTGCGCTTCCACCGTGTCGCCGAGCGGCGTGCTGGTGGCGTGCGCATTGACGTAGCCGACATCGGCGGGCGCGCAGCCTGCGTCCTTGATGGCCGCTTCCATGGCGCGCCGCGCGCCGCCGCTCTCGATGTCCGGCGTCGCCACGTGCGCTGCGTCGGCGCTGGCGCCGTAGCCGCACAGCCTGGCGCGCACGCGGGCCCCGCGCGCACGGGCGTGCTCTTCGCGCTCCAGCACCAAAAGCGCGGCCCCCTCGCCCAGCACGAAACCGTCGCGATCTTTATCGAAGGGGCGACTGGCGCGGGCAGGCGCATCGTTGCGCGAAGAAAGCGCGTGCATGTTGGTGAAGCCCGCGATCACCAGGGGCACGATCGCGGCTTCCGCACCTCCGGCCAGCATCACGTCGGCGTCGCCGCGCGCGAGCAGGCGCGCGGATTCGCCCAGCGCGTGCGCGCCGGCGGCGCATGCAGTTACGTGGCACAGGTTCGGCCCGCGCAGCGTGTGGGTGATGGCGATCATGCCCGCGGGCATGTTGGCCATGGTCATCGGAATGAAGAAAGGCGAAACCCGCTTCGGCCCGCGCGACAGGTAGGTCTGGTGGTTGTCGAGCATGGTGCCGATGCCGCCGATGCCGCTGGCGACGGCGACGCCGGCGCGGGCCGGGTCCACCTGGCTCGGCGCCGCCTGTTCTGAGGCGCCTGCCAGACCGGCGTCCCGCAGGGCCTCTTCCGCGGCGACCAGCGCGAGCAGGGTGGCGCGGTCGATGCGGCGCAGCTCCCGCGCGGAGACGCCGCCGGGCGCGAACTCGCCCTCTACCCGGGCGGCGATGCGCACGCTGAGCCTCGGGTCGAAATCGTCCGGCAAAGACGATACGCCGCTGCGCCCTTCGAGCACGGCGGAAAGGGTTTCGGCGACGTCGCCCCCGAGCGGCGTCACGCAACCGAGCCCGGTGACGACAACGCCGCCGGAAGACATTCAGTTCTCCTCGAGTTTTCCCTTCAGGTACTTGATCACCGCGCCGACCGTCTGGATCTTCTCTTCTTCTTCTTCGGCAATTTCGATGTTGAAGCCGTCTTCCATCGCCATCACCAGCTCGGCAATGTCGAGGGAATCGGCGCCGAGGTCATCGGTGAACGACGCCTCGGGCACCACTTCTTCGGCGCTCACACCGAGTTGCTCCACGACGATCTTGCGTACCTGTTCTTCCAGCGTCATGGCCTCACTCCTATGTAGCCCTCGGGGCGGAAGTGTATGCTTCGAGGGCGGTTTCGCAGTCCTGCATTCCGCTCATGCCGGAACACTTGAGTGCGCGGTCCACGCGGCGCGTAAGGCCCGAGAGCACGCGGCCCGGCCCCACTTCGAGTGCGTTTGCAACGCCGAGCCGAACCAGCGCTGTGACGCTGTCGCTGAAACGCACCGGCGCGGTGACCTGGGCTTCCAGCAGCGCCGGGATGCGCTCCGCTTCCCGGTAGGGCGCGGCTTCGACATTGCCCAGCACCGGGCAGCGCGGGGATGCAAAGGAAATGCGCGCGAGGTCTTTTGCCAGCTCGCGTGCGGCAGGCGCCATCAGCGCGCAGTGGAAGGGTGCTGAAACGGGGAGTTCCACGGTGCGACGCGCGCCGGCCTGCTGCGCGTACTCGGCGGCCAGGCGCACCGCGGCCGCGGCCCCGGCGATGACGGTCTGTTCGGGCGCGTTGTAGTTGGCGGGCGAAACCACGGCGCCGCTTTCCGCCGCGGCCTTGGCGCAGGCCTCTTCGACCAGCGCAGGCGGGGCGCCGATCACGGCGACCATGGCGCCCTCGCCTTCCGCCACGGCCTGCTGCATGTAGCGCCCCCTGGCGTTGACCAGGCGTGCTGCCTCGGCCAGCGGAAGCGCGCCGGCTGCGACCAGCGCGGTGTATTCGCCGAGGCTGTGGCCCAGCACAAAGGCCGGCGCGAGCGGCGCGCCAAGGCGTTCTTCCAGGGCGCGCAAGAGCGCGATGGAAACGGTCAGCAGCGCGGGCTGTTGCACCTCGGTGCGCGTGAGTTCTGCTTCCGGCCCTTCGAAGCAATAGCGGGAGAGCGGAAAGTCGAGTGCAGCGTCGGCCTCTTCGAAAACCGCGCGGGCGGCGGGCGAAGACTCGAATGCGTCCCGGCCCATGCCGACTTCCTGCGAACCCTGACCCGGGAAGAGCAACGCAAACACGGCTTATTCCTCTTCCTCTACCTCGAGCACGGCGCGCCCCCGGTAGCTGCCGCAGCTTCCGCACACGCGGTGCGGCGCCTTCGGCTCGCCGCACTGCGGGCAGTCGGAGCGCCCGGGCTGCGCCAGCGCGTGGTGGCTGCGCCGCTTGTTTCGCCTGGATTTCGAGGTTCGACGCTTGGGTACGATCAACGGACTTCTCCTGCCGCGCTTTTGTGCGGCGTGCTCGGGTGTTTCGGGTGTGTGTGGGCTGCGCCTTGCATGGCGCGTGCATCGCCGCCGGGCGGCGTTTCCTTTGTGTCGTTCGCGGCGGCCCCGGCTTGCAGCGCGTCCCGAAGGCCGCGCAGCGATGCGAAGGGCGAGGCGCCGGGCTGCTGGACACAATCGCAGCGCCCGGCGTTCAGGTCGCTGCCGCACACCGGGCAGAGCCCCCGGCAGTTTTCCCGGCACAGCGGCTGCACCGGCAGGCCCAGCATAACGAGTTCCGCCGCCAGCCGGTCCAGGTGCAGCTCCGGCCCCCGGAACCAGCCCGCGCAAAAATCGTCGTCCAGGTGAAGCCCCTCCCGTTCGAAGCTGCGTGCTTCTTCCGGGTCGGCGGGCAACCTGGCGCCGCCCGGTTCGAGTTCCAGGGCAAAGCGCTCGCGAACCGGTGCACGATAGCGCGCAAGGCAGCGGCTGCACAGGTGGCGGCTGTCCGCCACCACCTCGCCTTCCAGGTGGATGTTTTCTCCGAGTCGGCGGGCGCTGACCTCCAGCCGCAGCCCTTCGATGGCCGGGGCGCCCTTCGCTCCCCCGGCCGGCAGGTGCGGCAGATGCCTCTTGCGCCACTCGGCGTCGGCGACGAAGCGACGGCGGCAGGGCGCGCCGGTGATCTGTTCGACGTGAAGGTGCACAGCCTGGAATCCTGGACAGGGGGTATCAGGGCGGGGGGCGATTCGATGGTTTGGATTTAGCAGAAGCGACGGGATTTTTCCAGATTGGCG
>CAZJXU010000151.1:0-7379 GCA_964550095.1 uncultured Spirochaetales bacterium
GAGGCGCCCCCGAAGCCGGCAAGCGCCCGGTCGTAGGCGCCGCCGCCGCGGCCCAGCCGATGCCCCATGGCGTCGAAGGCGAGCAGCGGAGTCACCACCAGGGTGCCTTCGCCGAGCGGCACTGCGGCCTTGCCGAAGGCCGGCGTCGGCACGCCTGTGCGCTCGTCCTTCACCAGTTCCTCGGGCAGCGCATGCACAAAGTCGAGCCCGCCGTCCGGGCGCGGGCGCGGCCACAGCAGCGCCTTGCCCTGCCGGGCGGCGCGCTTCGCGATGGGCCCGGTGGGCAGCTCTCCCGGCAAGGCTGCGTACAAGGCCACCTCCTCTGCGGCCTGGAAAACAGGGCAGGCCGCAAGGTGCTCCGCCACGCGCATGGCAGCCCGTTCAGCCAGGGCCGGGGCCCAGCAGCGCCGCATCCGCGCCTTCATGGCGCTTCTCAGCGCGCGCTTTTCATCGCGGATGCTCAAGGTTCCGGGGCGCCGTCGTCGCCCAGCGCCTTTTGCACGCGCGAGGCGAGTTTTTCACAGCGCGCATTCAGCGCGGCGGCCTCCGCCGGCCCCCGTGCGCGCTCCCGCACCAGGGTGTTCGCGACATTCAGCGCGGCCAGGGTGACGATGTCCACGCTGTCCACCCGGCGCGAGCGCTTCTTGAGACGGTCGATGGTTTCCTGCAGCATGTCCGCCGCGCGGTGCACCGGTTCCGGGTCGCCGCCGGAGGTCAGCTCGTACGCCCGCCCTTCGATTTGCACAGACACCAATTGTTTTTCCGACGCCATGCCTTAGCCCTCCGCCCCGCCGTTTATGCGCTTGTCGAGCGCCGCTTCCAGGTGGTCGAGCCCCTGGATCACTTCGTCAAGTTGGCGCACCCCTTCCTTGCGCTGCGCATTCCAGGCGGCCTCCCGCTGTTCGAGGGCCGCCAGCCGCGCCTCGCAGGCATGGAGGCGCTTTTGAAGCTTTTCGTTTTCCCGTAGCGCGGCCCGGTAACGCGACAGCAGTTCCGCCACGCGCTCTTCCAGCAGATCCACGGCGCCTCGCCGCTCCGCCGCATCGCCCTCCCCGGATTTATCGCTTCCGCGTACGTTCATGGCGCCCTTCCCTTTTCCTGCCTGTTCTTTCCTGTCTGTTCCGCCCGGCCGGGTGCGATGGTCCACCGACGACGGCGACGCGCAAAAGCCTCCTCAGACATAGGCGTTGCGCGCCTGGAGCCGGGATTCGCCCTGCAGGTACAGATCGACGGCGCGCGCGGCCTCGCGGCCTTCCCACTGCGCCCAGACCACCAGAGACTGGCCGCGGCGGCAATCGCCCGCGGCGAAAATGCCCGGCTCGGAAGTGGCGAAGGACGAAGTCTCCGCCCGGATGTTGCCGCGCGGGTCGAGTTCCAGGCCGAGCCCTTCGACCAGGCCCTCGTGCACCGGGTGCACAAAGCCCATGGCCAAAAGCACCAGGCCGGCGGGAATGCGCTGCTTCTCCCCCGGCGTCTCCTGCATGGTGCCTGGCAGCGGCCGGTTCAGCCGGTCCCGTTCAAAGCTGACAGGGCTCGCCTCGAGGGCGCTGACCCGGCCCGCTTCGCCCAGCAGCCGCTGCGTCGTCAGCGCGTAGATGCGCTCGCCGCCTTCGGCATGCGAACTCGACACGTTGAAGTAATACCTCTGGGAGAGCGGCCAGGGCTCGGATTCGTGGCGCTGCTCGGGCGGCCTCGGCAACAGTTCAATGGAGGTCACCGACTTGGCGCCCTGCCGGTGGGAGGTTCCGATGCAATCGGAGCCGGTGTCTCCCCCGCCCAGCACCACCACGTCCAGGCCCGCAGCGGAGATCGGCGCGCCCGGCGCGGCGTCGCCTGCAACGCGCCGGTTTTGCTGCGTCAGAAAATCCATGGCGAAGTGCACGCCCCCAAGTTCGCGGCCGGGCACCTCGAGATCGCGCGGCGCCTCGCAGCCGATGGTCAAAAGCACCGCGTCGAAGTTCTTGCGCAGGTCCAGGAGCGCGTAGTCCACGCCCACGTGCACGCCGCTTTGAAAGATCACGCCTTCGGCCCGCATCTGTTCCAGGCGGCGGTCGATCAGGTGCTTTTCCAGCTTGAAGTCGGGTATGCCGTAACGCAGCAGGCCGCCGGGCCGCTCGGCCTTCTCGAACAGCGTCACCGTGTGGCCGGCGCGGCACAGTTGTTGCGCGGCCGAGAGCCCCGCCGGGCCGGAGCCCACCACCGCCACGCTGCGGCCGCTGCGCCGTTTCGGAACCAGGGGCGTGATGGTTCCCTCTTCCCAGCCGCGCCGCACCAGTTCCCACTCCACCTGCTTGATCATCACCGGGTCCTGGTTGATGCCGAGCACGCAGGACTGCTCGCAGGGGGCGGGACACACCAGGCCCGTGAACTCCGGGAAGTTGTTGGTGGAGTGCAGACGCTCCAGCGCCGCTTTCCACTGGCCGCGGTACACCAGGTCGTTGAAGTCGGGAATGATGTTGCCGAGCGGGCAGCCGTTGTTACAGAAAGGAATTCCGCAGTCCATGCAGCGCGCGGCCTGCTCTTGAAGCAGCGAAGGGCGGTAGTCGTGCTGCACGCAGCGCCAGTCGGCGAGCCGATCCTGCACCGGGCGATAGGGAGTCTTGCCGCGTCCGTGTTTCAAGAAGCCCCGCGGGTCAGCCATTGCCGCTCTCCGCTTCGATGCGCTCGCCCAGCGCACGCTTGTAATCCCTGGGGAACACCTTCACGAACCTGGGCGCCATGGTGTCCCACTTGCGCAGAATCTCGTCGGCGCGTTCGCTGCGCGTGTACTTGAAGTGGCTGCGCAGCATGCGCAAGAGCCCTTCCAGGTCCTCGCTCTCCAGTGCCTCCAGGTCCACCGTCTCCGGGTTGACCCGGCTTTCAAACTCCCCGTCCGCGTCAAACACGTAGGCGAAGCCGCCGCTCATGCCGGCCGCGAAGTTCCGCCCCACCCGGCCCAGGATGACGACGCGGCCGCCCGTCATGTACTCGCAGCCGTGATCGCCCACGCCCTCCACCACGGCGTCGGCGCCGCTGTTGCGCACGCAAAAGCGCTCGCCCGCCAGCCCCTGGAAGTAGGCCTCGCCGGAGGTCGCGCCGTACAGCACCACGTTGCCGGTGATGACGTTCTGCGCGGGGTCGAAGGTCGAACCGGCCGGCACGCGCACGATGATCCGCGCGCCGCAAAGCCCCTTGCCCGCGTAGTCGTTGGTGTCGCCTTCCACGTCGAGCGTGATGCCGGAGGTGCAAAAGGCGCCGAGGCTCTGGCCCGCGCTGCCCTTCAGGCGAAGGGTGATGGTGTCGTCGGGCAGGCCCGCGGCGCCGTAACGGCGCGAGACCTCGCTGCCGAGAATGGTCCCGAGCGCGCGCTCGGTATTGGCCGTGTCCCGCTCGATCACCACCGCCTCCCCCTTCTCCAGGGCGGGCGCGGCCTGCCGCAGCAGTTCCATGTCCGCGCTTTCTTCGAGCTCGGCGGCCAGGGTCTGCGCTTCGCAGTTGGAAATGGCGTGGGGGACATCCGGCTTCTGGAAGAGCGCGCTGAAGTCGAGCCCCTGCTGCTTCCAGTGTTTTTCGGCGCGCTGCGTGCCGAGCAGATCCATGCGGCCGATCATGTCCTCCAGCCTGCGGAAGCCCAGCTCGGCCATGATTTCGCGCAGCTCTTCCGCCACCCACAGCAGGTAGCGCACCACGCTGTCGGGCGTGCCCGCAAAACGGCGGCGCAGCTCCGGATCCTGGGTGGCGATGCCCACCGGGCAGGTGTTCAGGTGACACACCCGCATCAAAATGCAGCCCATCGCGACCAGCGGCGCGGTGGAAAAGCCGTACTCGTCGGCGCCCAGCAGCGCCGCAATCGCCACGTCGCGCCCGGTCTTCAAGCCGCCGTCGGTCTGCACGCGAATGCGCCCGCGCAGGTCGTTCAGCACCAGCGTCTGCTGGGTCTCCGCCAGGCCGATCTCCCACGGCATCCCGGCGTACTTGATGGAGGCCTGCGGCGATGCGCCCGTGCCGCCGTCCATGCCGCTGATCAAAACGCCGTCGGCCTTGCCCTTGGCTACGCCGGCGGCGATGGTGCCCACGCCCGCAACGGACACCAGCTTGACCGAAACGCGCGCACGGCGGTTGGCGTTTTTCAAATCGAAGATGAGCTGCGCCAGGTCTTCGATCGAGTAGATGTCGTGGTGCGGCGGCGGCGAGATCAGGCCCACGCCCGGCGTCGAGTGGCGCACCCGGGCAATGGTTTCGTTGACCTTGTGGCCGGGAAGTTCGCCGCCTTCGCCGGGCTTGGCGCCCTGCGCCACCTTGATCTGCATTTCGTCGGAGTTCACCAGGTACCAGCTTGTGACGCCGAAGCGCCCCGAGGCCACCTGCTTGATGGCGCTGCGCCGCAAGTCGCCGTTTTCGTCGGGAGTGAAGCGGTCGTCGTCTTCGCCGCCCTCGCCCGTGTTCGACTTGCCGCCCAGGCGATTCATGGCGACGGCCAGCGACTGGTGTGCCTCCAGGGAAATCGAGCCGTAGCTCATGGCGCCGGTGCAAAAGCGCTTGACGATTTCGGCCGCGGGTTCGACCTCCTCGATGGGGACGGCTTCCCGCTCGCCCTTTTCAAAGCTGAAGAGCGCGCGCAGGGTGACCGGGCGGTCCTTGTCGCCGTCGGCGGCGGCCGAGAAGGCTTTATAATCCTCGTAGCTGCCGCGCTGCAGCGCGATCTGCAACTTCGCCACCGTGTCAGGGTTGAAGCTGTGGCGCTCGCCCCGCGCGCGCCACTGGTAAAGGCCCCCCGGGTCGAGTTCCGGGTAGCGGTAGGCCTCCCCCGGAAAGGCGCGCGCGTGGCGCATGGCGCTTTCCCGGGCGATCACGTCGAAGGAAACGCCCTTGACCCGGGAAACGGTTCCGGCAAAGGCCCGCTCCACCACTTCGTCGGAGAGCCCCAGCGCTTCGAAAATTTGCGCGCCGCGATACGACTGCAGCGTCGAGATGCCCATCTTGGCGAAGGTCTTCAGCAGCCCCTTGTCATTCGCCTTGACAAAGTTCTGCTTGGCGCTCTCGGCGTCCAGCGCTTCGGGGGTGAAGACTCCCTCCCGGGCCAGTTCATCAACGGTGGCGAATGCAAGGTAGGGGTTGATGGCCGCCGCGCCATAGCCAATCAGCAATGCCATATGCGCCACCTCGCGCGCTTCGCCGGTTTCGCAGACGATGGAGCAGCGGGTGCGCAGCGTGCGTCGCACCAGGTGATGATGCACGGCGCCCACCGCCAGCAGCATGGGGATCGGCGCGCGTTCCGGCGTCACGCCGCGGTCCGAGAGCACCAGGATGTTGACCTCTTCGCCCACCGCCTTTTCGACATCGGCGCACAGGCGATCCAGCGCCTTCACCAGGCCGGCCCCCCCTTCCGCCGGGTCGAACAGGCAGGGGAAGGTGCGCGCGGCGAAGCCCGGCTGGTTGATGGCCGCCAGTTTTTGCAGCGCTTCGTCGCGCAGCACCGGGTGCGAAACGCGCAGCATGCGCGCGTGCGCCTCGCTTTCTTCCAGCAGGTTGCACTCGGCGCCCAGCGTCGAATACAGCGCCATCACCGGCCTTTCGTTAATCGAATCCATGGCAGGGTTCGAAACCTGGGCGAAGCGCTGCTTGAAGTAGCGATACAGCATTTGCGGCCGGTCCGAGAGACAGGCCGGCGCCGCGTCTTCGCCCATGGAGCCGATCGGCCACTTGCCCTGCACCGCCATCGGCGCCAGCAACAGGCGCAAGTCCTCGCTGGTGTATCCGAAGGCCTGCTGCAGGCGCCGGCGCCCGTCGTCGTCCAGGGGCGCCGGGGCGGCGGCCTCGGGCGGGCTCGGCAAATCCTCCAGCAGCAAGCGGTTCTTTTCCAC
Source organism: uncultured Spirochaetales bacterium (assembly GCA_964550095.1). Classification (GTDB taxonomy): domain Bacteria; phylum Myxococcota_A; class UBA9160; order UBA9160; family UBA6930; genus JAHRAN01. Next base: position 5,844 of record CAZJXU010000151.1, read on the forward strand.
CCACTGCCGGTAGGGATGCGCCCGCACGCAGGCGGCCTTGATTTCGGCGTCGTCCAGGATGCGCCCCGCTTCGAGGTCGATCATGAAAATCTTGCCCGGGTGCAGGCGCTCTTTAACCAGCACTTCGGCGGGCGGCAGATCGACCACGCCGACTTCGGAGGCCATCACCACCATGCCGTCCCGGGTCACGACGTAGCGAGAAGGGCGCAGGCCGTTGCGGTCCAGCACCGCGCCGATTTTGCGACCGTCGCTGAACACGATGGAGGCCGGGCCGTCCCAGGGCTCCAGCATGAAGGAGTGGTACTCGTAGTAGGCGCGCAGGTCCGGGTCCATGTCGGGCAGGTTTTCCCAGGCCTCCGGGATCATCATCAGCACGGCATCCTGCAGCTCGCGACCGGCCAGGCACAAAAACTCCAGCGCGTTGTCAAAGCGCGCCGAGTCGGAGGAGCCCTTGCGCACAATCGGGTAGAGCTTTGCGAGGTCATCGCCGAACAGCGCCGAGTGCATGGTGCCTTCCCGGGCGTGCATCCAGTTCTGGTTGCCCTCGATGGTGTTGATTTCGCCGTTGTGCGCCATGTAGCGGAAGGGGTGCGCGAGGTCCCAGGCGCCGAGCGTGTTGGTGCTGTAGCGGGAATGCACGATGCACATCGCCGAGACAAACTCCGGGTCCGTGGTGTCCGGGTAAAAGGCCTCTATCTGCCGGGAAATCAGCATCCCGGTGTACACCAGCGTGCGCGAGGAAAAGCTCGGGATGTAGAAAAAGCCGGCGCCCTTTTCTACGGCGGCGGCCTTCTCCGCCAGGCGGCGGATCACATAGAGCTTGCGCTCGAAGGCGTCCTGGTCTTCGCCGCCGCCGTCGCCTCGGGCGATGAACGCCTGGCGGATGCGGGGCTCGTGGGGCTTGACGCTCTCGCCGAGGACGGACGGGTCCACGGGCACGTCGCGCCAGCCCAGGAAGCGTTGCCCCTCGGCTTCGGCCGCCGCCGCCAGCGCCTCCTCGCAGGCGCGCCGCGCCGCGGCGTCGCGCGGCAGGAACACCATGCCCACCCCGTAGCGGCCGGGGTCCGGGAGGTCGATGCCGAGCCCCGCGCACTCCGCGCGCAGCAGCGCATCGGGGAGCTGCATGAGGATGCCGGCGCCGTCGCCCGCGAGCGGGTCGGCCCCGACCGCGCCCCGGTGCGAGAGGTTGCAGAGGATCTCGAGCCCCTGGCGCACGATGTCGTGGCTCGCGCGGTTGCGGATGTCCACGACGAAGCCGATCCCGCACGAGTCGTGCTCGCGGGTGGGGTCGTAGAGTCCTTGGGGAGCGGGTAGCGGCACTCGTCCTGTCCTGCTGGGCCGGGCAGCCTGCCCAAGCGTCTACCAGGGCTTCGTCCGGGGTCCGGGTTCGGCGCGCGCGCGGCCGGCCGGGGCGGGACCGGCGGCGTGCGCGCGAACGGATCAATTTGACACACTTCGCCCGAAATTCCTAATTCGGGCGGCGGCGCGGGGGAGCGGGCTCAGGAAGAGCGGACGCGGCGCGCGGAGGCGAGGTGC
>CAZJXU010000152.1:0-3011 GCA_964550095.1 uncultured Spirochaetales bacterium
CCTGCTCTGCCTGTTTGCTTCCTCGCGTGGCGCGCGCCGCCTCGCGGGCGGCGCGGCGTCTCATTCAAAGCTGTAGCTGAGCTCGATGCCGAAGGTGCGGGGCGGCCTGGTCGCCGCGTAGGACCACAGGCCCGCCACGTCGAAGCCGATCGAGTAGCCGTCTTCTTCCGAGAGGTTGTGACCGTACACGCTGAGCTGGAAATCCCGCCACGCGTAGTTGAACGAGGCGTTCAGCAGGTTCTGCGCGTCGTTGGTCAGCTCCGGCTTATTGGCGAAATCGACCTCGTAGTCGTCGATGAAGTGCCAGCCCAGCAGCGCCCAGGCGCGCCCCTCGCCAATTTGCACTTCGTAGGTGGCGCTCAGCGAAGCGGTGATTTCGGGCGCGCGGCGCAGGTTGAGATGGGAGAAGTCCCGGTCCACGGGCATCTCGGTCGTTGTGTCGTACCCGACAAAGGCGAACTCGTCGTATTCGGCGTCCAGCCAGCCCAGGGCGCCGCGCAGGTGCAGGGCTTCGCTGGGATACCAGGTGAGGTCCAGCTCGAAACCCTGGATGGCGACGGTGGAGGCGTTGGTCACCAGCGTCACCTGGCCGGTACCGCTGGTGGCGGACGGCAACTGCAGCTCCTCCTGCTTGTCCTCGTAGTCCATGTAGAAGTAGGCGCCGTTGATGCGAAGACTGTTACGCAGCCACTCGCTCTTGAAGCCGAGCTCGTAGTTGTCCACGGTTTCTTCGTCGTAGGGCGTCACGGCATTCACCACATTGTCCACCCGGCCGTTGAAGCCGCCGCTGCGGTAGCCGGCGGAATACGTGACATAAAACATGGCTTCGTCCGTGAGCTGGAAGCGAAGGCCCGCCTTGGGCGTGAACTGGTACCAGTTGTCGGATGCCTTGGCGTTCACAACGCCCGTCTGCCTGGTGTTCTTGGAATCCTTGGTGTAGCGCCCGCCGAGCGTCAGGGTCAGCGCCTCCCCCAGCCGGTAGTCACCCTCGAAGAAGAGCGCCAGCGATTCGTTGTCCTGCTCGCTGGTCTGCGGCAACACCAACGGCGCCAGCCCGAGGTCTTCCCGGTTATCGGGCCCTTCCAGTAGAGCAAAAGTATCACCCAGGTGGCCGATGTAACTGACCAGGCCGATCTCATACTCGGACTCCCAGACATACAGGCCCAGCGTGCCAGCCAGGCGCTCGCCGTCGTCGTAGGTCAGGCGCAGCTCGCGGGTCCACTGCTCGTAATCGGCCGGACGGTCCGTGTGAAAAAGCAGTTTGGGCACGGCGTCCCAGTCCGTGTCCACGCTCTCTTCGGTCCGCCAGTAGCCCGTGATGAAATCCGCGCGCCAGTTGTCCGAGATGCTCCAGCGCAGCTCGAGTATCTGCGTGGCTGCGGCGAAGTGTGCATCGTTCGGCCCCGGTCCATCTTGCGTCGTCTTCCAGCGGTCGCCGGAGAGCGGCGTATCCAGGCTCGGCGCGCACTGATTAAAGTTGTCGCAGTACACCTGGCCCGGCTGGCCCGCATAGAGCAGTGGCGGCGTGTCCTGGTCGGTGCTCTCCCACAAGCCGGTGTACTCGGCTTCGAAATCCTCGGAAAAGGTATGCAGCACGTTGAAGCCGAAGGAGTCGAACTGCGATTGCCCGTCGTCCCGCCCCGTGTTGACGTTTTCGTAGTAGCCCTTGCGCTGGTCGTGGTACGAACCGGTCAGCTTCAGCGCGGTGTCGTCCACCAGCGCCAGGTTCAGCAGGCCGTCGAAGCGCACATCTTCGTAGTTCCCGTAGGCGACGCGCACCTTGCCGCCGAACTCGCCGGTGGGGCGGCTGCGCTGCAGGTTGATCACGCCGCCGATGGTGTTGCGTCCGAACAGCGTGCCCTGCGGGCCGCGCAGCACTTCCACCCGCTCCAAGTCCAGCGCCTTGGTGATGCTGCCGGTCATGGTGCCCAGGAAGACGCCGTCCACCACCACGCCCACTGCCGGGTCGAAGTTCTTTTCGACTTCCGATACGCCGATGCCGCGAATGTAGGCGGATGCCACGCCCCCCGGCCCTTGCGCCGTGTCGTCCAGCACCAGGCTGGGCGAAATGAAGGTCAGGTCGCGAAGATCGCGAGCGAAGTTGTTCTCTATCTCCGAGGCGCTGATGGCGCTGACGGAAAGACCGAGATCCTGGATGTTCTCTTCGCGCTTGCGCGCGGTGACCACGATTTCCTCGATGGCGCCGATGCCCCGCTCTGAACTTTGCGCGGCGGCCGGCAGCGGGGCCACGGGCGCAGCCAGCCAGAGCGCGGCCGCGAGAGCCAGGTTCCAAAGCAGCGGTTTTTGCATGATGCTCCCCCTTTCCCGGTTCACCCGGCTGATTCGACTCATCCGGCTTCTCCCTCGGCGCCCGGGTCGTTGCCGAAGACCTCCTGCACGTGCTGCGTATCCAGGTACTCCCGCACCGCGACAATTCTGCCGCCCTGCACCACGTGCTGAAGGTGGTAGCGGTTGTTGTACACCTTGCCGCTCTTCATGCGGCCGTGAGAAACGGCTTCCGCGGCCACGCGATCTTCTTCCGCGGTCATGTTGGTCAGAGTCACCTGGATGCCCGCCTCCGAATTTTCCGCGATGCCGGTGGCCAGCTCCGTGAACTGCTGCTTGGAGTAGTCGCCGGAAATATCCGTGGCGCCTGCAATCCACCAGGTTGCATCTGGAGCCAGCAAGCCCAGCGCATCGTCGAAGCGCATGGCGGAAAAGGCCTCCCAGAAGGCCTGCACCACCTGCTTGTTCGCTTTCAGATCTGCTCCGGCTTCGCCCGTCATGTGGTCATCCTGCGCGCCGGGCCGCCTCCACGCCCGGGCCGGGGCGCCGGCAGCCCATTAAAACAGCGTTCAAGCATACCACAGCAAGGGGTCGGCAAGGGGCCTGGGGTCAATTTTTTCCATTTTTCGGGGCGAAGGCCAGCAGCAGGTTGCCGGGCTCGTGGAAGTAGAGCCCGTAGCCCGAATTGACGACCAGCACGCCGTCCCCGGCCCAGGGCCCGGCCC